>DASQVJ010000159.1:0-12347 GCA_035640835.1 Bryobacteraceae bacterium | reverse complement strand
CTCAACGACGACCTCGCTTTCGCACTCGCCCTTGCCGCCTGGCCTCTTCGCGAGCAGGTCCCCGTTGGCGACCGGCCGCATCCTCTTCCCGGCATGCCCATCGGAGGTCGCCGCGCCGCATGACGCCGCAACAAAACGATTACCATCCAAAGGCTCCGACCTGTAACCGCTATGAAGAAGAACCATGCGAATCAATCACATACCTCACGTGCCCAAGCAGCCTAGATCAACCCCCCGGGGCGGTGCATCCAATCGAAAGCTATCCTAGCGGCAGGACGTCAAAACGAATGCAAAAAAAGCAGGAACCGAAACCGGTTCTTCTCACCGTTGACGATGACCAGGAAGTCCTTCGCAACGTTGCACGCGACTTGCGAAAACAATACGCGAGCAAGTACCGTATACTCGCGGCCAACTCAGGTCGAGAAGCGCTCGAGATCATGGAAAAACTCGAGGAGCGAAACGAACCCATTGCCCTCATCCTGGCTGACCACCGAATGCCTGAGATGACCGGAATCGAATTCCTATCTGAGGCCGTGCGTCGAGAACCCGGAGTGAAGCGAGTCCTCCTGACCGCTTACGCCGACACCGATGCTGCCATTCGTGCCATCAACGATGTTCGCCTGAACCACTATCTGCTCAAGCCCTGGGACCCTCCCGAGTCCAACCTCTATCCCGTAGTCGACGATCTCCTTACCGACTGGCAGGAGAACTACCGGCCAAGCTTTGAAGGCATTCGAGTGCTTGGTTCACGCTGGTCGCCCCAAGCCTACGAGCTTCGCGACTTCCTCGCACGCAACCATATCCCTTACCGCTGGCTCGATGTCGAAGCCGCGGACCGCGAGCCCGAAGTCCGCACCTATCTCGATAAGATCGGCGTCGACACGCAACTCCCCGCCGTTGTCTTCCCGGATGGCTCGAAACTGTTCCAGCCCAGTCCTACCGAGGTTGCCGGGCACCTCGGTGTTCGAACGGTTCCACACGAAAAGTTTTACGACGTAATCATCGTCGGAGGCGGCCCTGCGGGTTTGGCGGCCGCTGTCTACGGCGCCTCAGAAGGACTCCGTAGCGTCATCGTCGAACGCGAGGCACCGGGCGGCCAGGCCGGGCTCAGCTCGAAAATCGAAAACTACCTCGGCTTTCCTTTAGGACTCACCGGAAGCGACCTCGCCAAGCGAGCCGTCGCCCAAGCCCGGCGCTTCGGAGCGGAGATCGTTTCTCCTCAAGAGGTGAAGGGCTTTCGAGTCGAAGGCCCATACCGGTTCGTCACGCTCAGCGATGGAACAGAGTTCTCCGGCCACACGATGGTGGTCGCGACAGGCGTTCAGTGGCGAAGGCTGAACATACCCGGAATGGATCGGCTTACCGGCGCCGGCGTGTACTACGGAGCGAGTGCCACCGAAGCTGCTTCATGTAAGAACGAAACCGTCTACATTGTTGGCGGCGCCAACTCAGCGGGACAGGCTGCCATGAACTTCGCCCGCCACGAAGCACGGGTCATCATTCTTGTTCGAGGTGAAGGGCTCTCTTCCACCATGTCGCAGTACCTGGTCGATCAGATTGGGAAGGAACCATGCATCGAAGTTCGTCCCTTCACGGAAGTCGTTGAGGTGCACGGTGAGGAGCGCCTGGAGTCCATCAGCATCAAATGCCGGCAGACGAACACCGTGGAACAGGTTCCTACAAATTCCATCTTCATCTTCATCGGCGCCGAGCCCCGTACCGAATGGCTTGCCCCTACCGTCGAACGTGACGAGCGTGGCTTCATTCTCACCGGCGTCGACCTCATGAAGAATGGCAAGCGTCCCGCCGGATGGACGCTTGACCGCGACCCTGGTCTCCTCGAGACCAATGTGCCAGGCGTCTTTTCCGTCGGCGATATACGGCACGGCTCCGTGAAGCGTGTGGCGAGCGGTGTTGGTGAAGGCTCGATTGTGGTTCAATTCATTCATCAATACTTGGCCGTGGTGTAAACGATGCCGAACCTATTCCAGGAAATAGCTTCGCTGCCCACCTTCGCCGATCAGCCGCAAGAGCACTTGCAATGGTTGGTTTCGAAGATGACCACCACCGAGCACCAGGCCGGTGAGATCATCGCCGCGAAGTCCGAGGAAGCCGATCGCATGGTCATCGTGCTCGAAGGGGAGATCCAGGCTCGTCTCGATGATGACGGCGCCGACACGCGTGTCTTTACCGTCGGACAGGGTCAGATTACGGGTCTGCTGCCTTATTCCCGCATGACCACGTTTCCGGCCAACATACGGGCCACTCGCGACACCCGGCTTGCCAATCTCCACAAACAGTACTTCGACGAGATGTTGGATCGCATGCCGGGAGTCGGGGCACGGCTCGTCAGCACGATGGTCGATAGGGCTCGCGAGACAACCACGCAGGCTGTACAGCGCGAGCGCCTCATGGCCATCGGCAAGCTGGCTGCCGGCCTCACGCACGAACTGAACAATCCCGCGGCTGCCGCGCGCCGGGCCGCAGACAAGATCAAGGAAGCTCTCGTATGCCTGCGAAGTGCCGACCGCAAGTTGGCATCGCACGAGTTGTCTCCGGCCCAGTATTGCGCTATCGCCGAAGTGGAGGAGCAACTCGCTCGGCAAACGTCCGAGCACTCGGAACTCGATGCTTTGGAGCGTAGTGATCGGGAGCAAACCATCGGCGAATTTCTGGACGACCGTGGTGTCGACGATGCCTGGAACCTGGCTGGATCGCTCGTCGATTCAGACTTCACTCAAGAGCACCTGGACGCTCTGAGCGCCGCGCTCCCGGAGAAGGTGCTCGGTCCCGCGCTGAGCCGCCTGAACGCTTCCGTAACGCTTGCGCGACTAGCGTCCGAGATCGAGGAGTCGACCAAACGCATCTCGGTCCTGGTCAAGGACATGAAGGACTACTCCTACATGGACCGCACCCCACAGCAGGAGGTGGATGTACACAAGTCCCTCGAGACGACTCTGCGGCTCATGCGGCACGAGCTCAAGTACGGAATCAAAGTCGAGAAGGAATTCGATCCCAAGCTGCCAAGCATACAGGCATTTGGCAACGAGTTAAACCAGGTGTGGACCAATCTGATCGACAACGCGATCGATGCGATGAATGGGAAGGGAACGCTGACCATACGAACTTGCCATGAGCCCGATGGGATCGCTGTTGAAATTATCGATGACGGGTCTGGAATACCCGACGATATCAAAACGAGGATCTTCGATCCCTTCTTCACTACCAAGAAAATGGGTGCTGGGACCGGCCTCGGTCTGGACATCGTGCGACGCATCGTGAACAAGCATCACGGCGTCATCGATGTTCAATCGAAGCCCGGGGAGACTCGTTTTCGAGTTTGGCTCCCCGTTCGACTGGCGGCACCTTCCAAATCGGCTAGCGTGTCTTCGGAAATTCAGGACTAGCCTTGATCTCGCGGATCTGGGCCACATGGCGGTCCGTGTGGCCGCTCGCGTAAAGAATCATCTGGTAAGCGCTTGCTTCGTCGCCTCCCTGCTTCCTCACGCGATGATTCAAGTCGTCTTGCGTGTTGCGAACGAAGTCGAGTAGCCGTTCGCGGCGTTTTGAAAACTCTTCGGCCAGAGCCTCGCTCGAAGGGTTCTGGACAGAGGGCCGCAACATTGGGGGCGCTTCGGCCTTCTTGGAGCGGTCTCGGATCTGAGCAAGAACCTCCTCGTCCGTCTTGGACGTTTTGGCGCTCGTGTTGACCGGCAAACGGAGCATCTGCATCAGACCGCCATACATGAGCGGTTCGGTCTTGATCAGGTGATCGGCAACTTCAGCGACAGACCATTTGTCGGGCGATGGTTTCCATGCAAGTTGCTCCGGTGTCAGACCTGAGATGGAATCCACCAGCTCGCGCTTGCTGGCGTGGAGTTGGCTTAGAAGGAAGTTGCGATCTTTATCGCTCAGCGGTTCGCCCGGCGTGGTGATGCTGATCTCTTTGAAGTAAACGGTCGAGTTCGCGTCATGGTTCTGCAGGCCGATATATCCGTAGTCTGGCCGCGGGCCTCTTACTGGTTCAAAGTGCTGCTTGCGGTCCGGCACTGGAGTGTCGGGCTTGAACTCATTCACCAAGGTCCCGTTCAGGGTCACCCTTGTTACGGGTCCCTGAAGTTCGATGTCGAGGGTATTCCACTCACCAGCGGGCTTCTGCACTTGCTTCGTGCTGGGGCTCAGGGAGTAGATAGCACCCGTTCGGTGGTATTCGTCGCCACCTCCATCGATCTGCACTTCGTACCCGTAGTGCACGCCATAATAGGCGTCCTTCGGGATCTCGGGAAGGCGGATGTACACTCCCGAGTTGTCCTTGTCGCTCTTGGTCTTGAAGACCACGCGAACAGTTTCGTTGCCGAACTTGCGGCCGGTATAGGTCAGAAGGCCCATACCACCCTCGGTCTTCAGGAGACCGTTCTCGACCACGAACCGACCCGGGCCAGACATGCTCCAGCCCGTAAGATCTTTGCCGTTGTACAGCTGGACGGGTTGGCCGGCAAATACTGTGCCTAGACAGAGCAGGGGTAGCAAGGCCCCGGCGAAACGATTGGTGAAACGCATTGGTCTCTATTTTATTTCGGTTCGATACGCTGAAGTTGGGGAGGAGAGTTTGAAACACTGCACCCATACCGATCAGATCAGGCCGGTGGAGCCACCGGCCCAACGCGTCTGCGAAGAATGTATCAAGGTCGGCGGACGCTGGGTTCACCTGCGTCAGTGCCTCACCTGCGGTCACATGGGCTGTTGCGATTCTTCGCCGGGCAAGCACGCAACGAAGCACTACCAAAGCTCGCATCACCCGATCGTCCGGTCTATGGAGCCGGGTGAAAGGTGGGCCTGGTGCTATGTCGACGAGATGGTTCTGGAGACGCGCTAGACCGTCGTTTGCGGCGCGCCCTCGTACGGTGGTGCCAGTAGAACAGGCTGCTTCGGCATCACGATCCAGCCAACGATGTAGGCAATAAGGCCGATACCTGGCGGGGTAAACACAAGGACAAGGAAGATTAAGCGGATCAAAGTAGAGTCGACGCAGAGATACTCGGCGATGCCGCCGCAGACTCCAGCTATCTTGCGGTCATAGGCGCTCCTCATCAGGCGGCGCCGTGGTCCACTCGGACAGGGGTTCGTCTGAGCATTGGCCGTCTCCGTCCCACAACTCGAGCAGTAGCGGTCGCCTTCTTCGAGCTTGATGCCACACCGTGTGCAATACATATCCACGATTACGAGGAGAGGCCGCCGAATGTTCCCGGCGGCCCCCCGTGGATCACCACTCCGCGACGGAGCCGTCCTCGTGGAACACGCGTGCCATCGGCTTGGTGCCGCCGAAAGGATATTTGGCCAACGCTTTCTCGTTCATCTCGAAGCCCAGGCCAGGCTTCTCGGGAAGCGGGAATCGGCCGTTGACCATGCGCATCACCGGGAAGCCAAGCCATTCGGCCCAAGCTTCTTCCTGAGCGGTGACGGTGACGCCGCTGCAGATCTCCTGGATCAGAAAGTTCGGCGTCGCAGCATCGACGTGAACCGTCGCCAGCCCGCCGATGGGACCCTCGCAGGCGTGAGGCGCCATCGAGATGCCGGACAGTGCGGCCATCTGGCCCACCTTCCACAGAGCGGTGATGCCGCCCACGTGGTTGATATCCGTTTGAATGATGTCCACCACGCCCTGTTCACAGATTTGCTGGACACCGTAGTGGGCCACCAGTCGTTCGCCGGTGGCGATTGGAGTCGTCGAGCGCTTCGCAATTCGGGCCATTGCCGCCACGTTCTCCGGCGGGCAGGGCTCCTCGATGAACAGCAGGTTGAGAGGCTCGACTTCCTTGACGATCACCGACGCCACGCTTGGGCTGGTTTTCGCATGGAAATCGACACCGATGTCGATATCAGGCCCGAGGCCTTCACGGGCCATTTGCATGCCTTTCACGGCGGCATCGATCTTCTTGTGGGAGTCGATCCACTCGTAGTACCCGGGGATGCCGGTCTTGAAACAGGAGACACCCTGTTGGACCGCGGTCTCCCGCAGCTTGCGTAGCTCGTCTAGATTGCGGGCTCGCGTATGGTAATAACCTCGGACGCCGCGGGGATCCACCGGTCCGCCGAGCAGCTTATAAACGGGCATCCCGAGCACCTTGCCTCGGATGTCCCAAAGTGCCTGGTCGATGCCGGCGATCGCGCTACCGATGACTGGGCCGGCTCGGTAGAAGCTGTGGACGTACATCGATTGCCAATGATGTTCCACCTGGAGAGGATCCTTGCCAATCAGGAACTCTCGGAAGTCCTCGATGCAGGACATAACGGCTGCGGCTTTTCCCTCGAGCGTACCTTCGCCCCAGCCGACAACGCCCTTATTGGTCTCGAGTTTGACGAAGACGTAGGGTCGATCCGATTGTGGCGTTAACGAAACGCCGTAGACTTTCATGCCGGTAATCTTGACTCCGGAGCCGACCCGCTCGAAGGGATCAGGACCATCGGCTCTTATGGCCTGCGGCATCAAACTACAGCCGCACAGGTCAGCGGCTCCGGCACGCGTGGCAAAGGTGCCACCAACAATGGCTCCTCCAAGGAAGCTTCGACGTTTCATGCTGAGGTGTCCTTGTATTTGTTCAGTGCGGCTTCGTTGACTTCGATGCTGAGCCCAGCGCCGGTCGGCAACGGGAGAAAACCCTCTTGAACCTGCTCGATGGGCTGGGAAAGAATCTCGGCGCGCATCCGCCGATCCCCCTCCGCAGCAGGCAATGGCACGTGTTGGATGAAGAAGTTCGGCAGGCCCGCAGCCAGGTGAAGGGCGGCCGCCGTCGCAATCGGCCCGCCTTCGTGGTTCGGCGCTACCGCCGTGTAATACGTTTCGGCAAGCGTTGCCACTTGGCGGATCTTCGACATGCCGTAGCGATGGAGATCGGGACGGAGAATGTCGATGATGCCTTCGCGCATCATGTCTTGGAACAGGCTGGGGTTCTCGATGTTGCGGCCAAAGCCCAGCGGAGTCACGCTCTCGTCGGTGATCTTCTGGACGGTGTGCAGATTGGTCAGCGGGCAAGGCTCGTTGAACCAGAGAAGGTGGAATCGCTCCAAACTGGAGGCGACGCTTGCGGCATCCCCCGGCGTCAACTTGCCGGCGCCGTCCAGTACGAAGTCGATGTTCTCACCTGCGGCCGATCTCAGAGACTCCATCCGGGTTCTCACGGCTCGGTCAAAGTTCTGGCCATGGTTGCGGGCAGTCGTTGCGGGTAAGGGAACCTGAAAGGCACGATAGCCTGCCTTCATCCCTTCGCCCATCGATCGGGCGAGATCCGAGTTGCTGTCGCCGGTGATCGCTGCCAACGCGCGAACCTTGTGCCGGGTCGGTCCGCCTAACAGGCGATAGACGGGTGCCGATGCAGCCTTGGCGGTGATATCGAGGAGCGCCATGTTGATAGCGCCATCGAGAGTGGTGCCGGTCGAGATGGTTGCGTAGGCTGTGGCGATCTTGCCCGAAATGGCTTGACGCGCCTTCCCGATCTCGTCGGCTGTGATGGCCGGAGCCTCACCGAACCCGGTAAGCCCCGACTTTGTTCGGACCTTGACCACCGTGTAGCGCCTCCCCGAGGAAGGCTCGCGAAGGGGGTACGCCTCCAAAGCGGTGATCTCATGAGCTGAGCCGGACGGAGCGGCTGCAGCGGATTGCATCGCGATGTGATTCGCAAGTCGATGCCGGCGTGCGTTCATTACGTGCTCCTCAGAAAGCGAGTCGCAACGCCAACTGGATCTGCCGGTTGGACCGAAGCGTGCTCGTGATGGTGCCGATGTTGCCCGATCCCACACCCGCATTGGGTAGCGTAAACTGCGGATGGTTGAAGGCGTTGAAAAACTCGGCACGGAACATGACCTCACGGCCTTCGGCGAAGCGGAACTTCTTCGTAGCCGTCAGATCGAAGTTAGTAAGTCCAGGGCCGCGCAGCGAGTTCCGCGCAACGTTGCCCCAGTTGAAAGCAGTCGGTGTTCGGAATGCAGCAGGGTTGAACCATAGATTGATCGTCTGCTTCTCTGGATAGAGCGGAACGCCTGGTACAACGTCCGCACGTCCGCCCGCCCCGGTGTTGGTGGGTGAACCTGGAGCCGTGATCGTGAAAGGAAGCCCGGTCTGGGAGACCATGATCCCGGCGATGTCCCAGTTGCCGAGCACCCAGTTGGCGGGGCCGCCGTTGTTCATAAATGAACGGCCTTTGCCGAATGGCAACTCGTAACTGGCAGCGATATTCACGCGGTGGCGGATGTCACTGTTCGAACTGGCCCAGTCGGCGTCCCGGTTACGAGGGTCTTGTGGAACCGGACCATTTGCTCCGCCGTCACCGCCGACATTATCGAGACCGTGAGCATAGGTCCAGTTGGCGAGCAAATAGAAGCCGCGAGTAAACCGTTTCTCGAAAGCGGTCTGGAACGACTGATAAGCCGAAGTGCCCGAAGTCTCCTGCCAATTGATGCCGGACACGCCGGGTAGCACGTTGATGTAGGGTCTGCGGGGATCGAGCGCGCCGGGGCCTGGGTCAGGTTGGTTCAGAGGACGCGCCCATGAGAGGTGCCGCCCAAGCGAACCGACGAACGCAAAGGTCAAAACCATGTCATTTCGCAGCTCCTGCTGTACGGCAAAGTTGTACTGCATCAGGCGGCCGTTCTTGAAGTCCTTCGTCACGCCACGGAGCGTGTAAAGCGGAGGACCTTCGAGCAGGTTCGGCGTGGTCGTCACCGGCGGGAAGCCGTCACGCAGCAAGGTCCTCGGGACGTCGTTGACGTTGATCGGTACGTTCACCTGGAAGCCGAATGGAGGCTGCCGGAACTGACGGATGTTGGTGTTGAAGTTGCCCTGGGGCTCATAGAACATGCCGAATCCGCCCCGGATCACGGTCTTCGATACCGGTGTCCAGGCGAAGCCCACACGCGGACCCCAGGCCGTGTAGTCGGTATCGATGTTGGCGGTTCGACTCACGCCGTCCACTCCGGCGATCAGTTGCTTTCCGGTTGCCGGATCGAAGTTGGCCCACACGTTGTTGTCCTCAACGAAGGGCGTGTTGATCTCGTAATGAAGTCCGAGCTGGAGCGTGAGATTCCGCAGGGCTCGCCATTCATCGCGGAAATAGAAGTTGCTCTCGGTGGTTCGCAACACGCCCGTGACGGCGGTGAAGACGTCACGCCGTATCACGGTTGGCGTGCCGAGAAGCATGGCTGCCATGGCGTCTCCGGTGCCTCCCGTCGATGCCGGATTACGTGTGAAGTCCGGACCGATGTTCCAGCGTCCGAACCCGCTCTCTCCCGGAGGCGAGGCCGTCTCCGATGTCCGCCGGCGCCGGATGTCGGTGCCGAACTTGATGGAGTGGGTACCTCTCAACCAGGTGAAGTTGCCGATGAACTCGTGCATGTTCTGGTTGCGGATCAGGGGCACCGAGCGAGCGTTGCCAAGACCCGCACGGTCACTTGGCTCGATGATGGGCGCCGTCGGTTGGAAGGGATCGTTGTTGTTTCGACCGGGAATCGTCTTCCACAACGGATTCGTGAGCTCAGTTGGATTCAGTGCCATGTCGTACTGCGTATAGCCATAGCGAATGTCCATGATCTGGGTCGGGCTCCACAAACGGGTCCATGATCCTACAAGGTTCTGACCCTTCACGTCGTTGAGTCCGCCGAAGCTTCCGGGGCTTCCACCGATATCGGTGTTGAAGGTATCCGGGATTTGAAGCAGTCCCTTGTCGATCGAGTAGCGTCCGAAGAGGCTGTCCTTTGACGACAGCTGGTGGTCTATACGGCCATCGGCACGATGCATGTTGCTGAACTTCTTCGGATTGGCGACATAGTTGTTGAAGTTACCCGGACTCTGAGGCAGCGGATAAAGGTTGATTAGCTGTCGGCCAATCGGATCCCAGCGGTTTTCGGGAATGACGTCTCCCGGAAAGCGATCACGGATCTGTCCGCTTCCGCTCGGATTCTGTCGCGTCGAGAAGGGATCGTAGATCCCATTAGCGGTCACACCGCTGAAGTCGCCACGTCGCATGGCGGCAGTCGGCACACTGACGAGCTGGGTATCGCCGAATATCTCGCGGTAACCCTCGTAATCAGCAAAGAAGAAGGTCTTATTTCTGACGATGGGGCCGCCCAGACTCGCACCGTACTGGTTTAGCCGGAACGGCGGCTTCGGCAAGTCCGTACGGGCGAAGAAGTTCCGGGCGTCCAGAGCGGAGTTACGGAAGAATTCGAACAGCGTGCCGTGGAACTCGTTGCCGCCTGATTTGGTTGTAACGACGACAACGGCGCCACCGGCGCGGCCGTACTCGGCTCCGGCGTTGTTGGTGAGCACCTTGAACTCTTGAATGCCTTCGACGGGGGGCCGAACAACAAAGGTCTGCGAGATCATCTCGGTGTTGTCCACGCCATCAATCAGCACCTGATTGCTGGTATTTCGCGCACCATTGGCCTGGAGCGTCGTGCCACCGGGACGGAGCTCATCGGGTCGGCGGCCCGAGTTGATGGTGTTCGGTTGTGCGTAATCCAATCCTGAAACACCCGGGGCCAGGATCGCCAACTGGACGAAGTTCCTTCCATTCAACGGCAACGCATTGACGGCTTGGGACGCTATGACTTGGCCTACGCTAGCGTTCTCGGTCTGCAGCAGGGGTGCGGCACCGGTTACCTCGACCGTCTGCTCCACATTGCCCACATCGAGGGTGATGTCAAGGCGAGCATTCTGGCTTACCTGTAACTCGAAGTTACGGAAGACTCTCTTCGTGAATCCAGATTGTGAGGCTGTAATCGTATAACTTCCAGGGATCAGGTTTACGGCAGTGTACGTGCCTGCGTTATCTGTGACTAGTCGGACGGTGGTGTTCGTTGCTTCATTCGTAACATCGACCTGCGCTCCAACGATTGCTGCTCCGCTGGGGTCGTTGACGGTGCCGATAATGGACGCACGTTCAACTTGGGCTATTAAGAGTCCACTTACTGCAATGCATATCGCGAGCGCCTTCATCCACAAACGATGTGGGTTCATGAAACCTCCTGAGTTTCTCGGGTCCCTTTGGCCAAACACGCTATCACCTTTTGGGTGCGCGTGGCAGGTTTGTTTCGGGTCCCTTCAGGCGGCGTTGGAGGACAGGTGACGGTGCCCTACGAACACGGGAGCTAAAGGTGTTAGATTAAAAAACCAAGACGGAAGAGGCTAACGTATGAAGGTCGTTCCATTTGTCATTTCCGCACTACTCTTGCCGGAACTGCTCCTCGCACAGGATGCTGTGCAAAGAAGCAGGACATTCGAAAAGGACGGCGACGCTGCGGCTGCACGCGCCATCCTTCGAAAGGCTGCACAGGAAAACCCCAACCTCCTCGAGACCCAGATAGCTTATGCCGAATTCCTGGACCGATACCGCGACTCGGAAGCTCGCCAGGTCTACGAGAGCTTGCTACCGAAGCTGAATGCGCCGGAACGGCACGGCAAGCTTAACGCAGTGGCGCGCCGACTCATCGCTCTCGATCTCCTGGCCGGTGATCGCGACGCAGCGCAACGACACTTCCAGGTGTACCGTAAGGCAGGCGGGACCGAACTGACGCTGAACGCGCTCCAGGATCCGAAGCCCGCGGCTGCACCGGTCACCATCAATATCCCCGGACCCCTTCGGTCATTTGCACGAATGGCTGCTTTGTCGCCGGACCTTGCCCCGGCCGACCTGCTTCCAGCGCTGGCGCGAAACGTGGTGACGAACGGATATCAGGCGTCGTCCGGCAACGAGTCCCTCGAGCCAACGGAGTATCTGAAGTTGGTGATGCGCTATCTGTCTTTGGCGCGCGAACTCGAGAAGCTCGCCGGCCCTGAAAAGGTGATTCACATCGACTCGTGTGAATCCGACCGAGCCGGGGAGCTGCTGAAGGTGCTCGGGTATCGCATGCGTGGAGGCTGCGGGAGTGAAGTGGTGCTGGAGACGGTAAACGCGAGCCGCGCATTCCTCACCATCGATTCGGGATTTCCGATCGCAAACCTCGAGCAGTCGCTGCGGACGAACCAACGTTTTGTGTACGACTTCAAGCCTACGCCTATTCCCGTTCTATTTGAGGTCGACTACTGGGCTTCGATGCGCGACAAGCAAGGCGGCGACTTCATCGATGCGTTCATAAACGATCCATCCATCTGCCGTCTCTATCTCGGTCTCTCGAAGCTTGATAAAGAAACGGCTGAGGCATTTCGAAAGGGAATTCCGCCCGCAAGATTGAAAGCCTTCTCTCATGTCCTCGACTTCTACGGCGGCATGTTCCAAATCCGCAATGGCGAAGCCGTAGTGCACGGCGGGCCGAAGGTTGCGGCCATGTGGAAAGAGATGACGGGCAAGTCGCCG
>DASQVJ010000158.1:0-9223 GCA_035640835.1 Bryobacteraceae bacterium | reverse complement strand
TCCTTCTCAGGGATGCTGTCAATACTTTACCAAAGTAGACAGACTGACATTGAGGCCCGTCCTATCGGGGTACTCTTGTCAGTCGACGTGCCTCGGTACTGCATCGGGTACAAAATCGGGTACAAGCCGTAACGGAGTAGCTTAAGCGAGTCGCCCGAGGGCGTAAGATGACTGGCATGTCGCTATCTCGGAGAAGCTTCTCGCTCGCCATGTACGGCGCCGTGGCCGCGGCCCCTCAGGTGCTCGGAGCGAACGACCGTATACATGTTGGGATTGTCGGCCTTGGTGGTCGGGGGAAAGACCACGTCGATTTCCTGTTGCCGATGGCGAACTGTCGAGTGGCGGCGCTCTGCGATGTAGATTCGGCACGCCTCGAACGCGAAGAGACACGGGTCGGCAACGAAACAGGAACGAAGCCCGCTGCCTACAGAGACATGCGGCAAATCTTTGATGACAAAGAGATCGACGCGGTCACGCTGGTTACGCCGAACCACTGGCATGCGCTCGCGACCATCTGGGCGTGCCAGGCCGGCAAAGACGTCTACTCGGAAAAACCCGCTTGTCACAACATTTTCGAGGGCCGTCGCATGGTCGACGCTGCTCGCAAATACAAGAGGGTCGTCCAGATCGGACACCAGAGCCGCAGCGTCGGCCACAAGCGGGAGGCAATTGCGCTGCTGAATGACGGCATCATCGGTAAGGTTTACATGGCCAAGGGACTTTGCTTCAAGCGGCGCTTGAGCATCGGCCGTAAGCCGGACGGGCCGGTGCCTCCCGGTGTCGATTTCGACAAGTGGCTCGGACCCGCTCCCATGCGCGCCTTCAACCCGAATCGCTTCCATTACAACTGGCACTGGTTCTGGGACACCGGGAACGGAGACATCGGCAACCAGGGTGCCCACGAGATGGACATCGCGTTGTGGGGCTTAGGCGGAGAGTTGCCAGACAACGTAGTGTCTACGGGCGGTAAGTACGTCTACGACGACGACCAGGAAACGCCAAACACTCAGCTTGCCACCTATAACTACGGGGATCGTGAGATTGTCTTCGAAGTTCGTGGTGTGATCACCGGCGGCGAGGCCGGGATGCGTCCGCAAGGAAAGGAGACCGTGAACACCATTGGCAACCTCTTCCTTGGCGCCGACGGTTGGATGGAAGTGGATGCCAAAGGCTACAAAGTCTATAAGGGCGAGAATCACCAGCTGGTGAAAGAATCGGGCATTCACGAGAAGAGAGAACATGACACGGCGCCACACTTTCAGAACTGGCTCGATGCGTGCCACAGCCGCCGCGCCGAGGACTTGCATTGCGACGTGGAGGTCGGAGTTCGAGCGGCAACCCTGTGCCACATGGCGAACGTGAGCTATCGGGTCGGACGCTCGCTGAAGTACGACCCCAAGCGTCATTGGTTTGCCGACGCGGACGCGAATCGCCTGGCGACACGGGAGTATCGCAAGCCTTACGTTGTGCCGGAGAAAGTCTGAGCGCCGAGAAAATCGCGGAATTGCATCGCGAAAAGCTCGCAAGTCTGGAAGTCCGTTGCTTTCGTGGCGACCTTCCAGGGGCGCCGGAGCTTCAGTTCGAACACGACGGTGTAGACCGTGTCCGAGCCCGTGTCTGATTGGACCGTAAGGGCTTCACAACGGACCGCAGCGATTTCCGAGAAAAAAGCTGTTTCAGAGAATCGGAGGCCGAACAACCGGCGTTCGCGCACCAGTTTTTGGCTGACACGATCGGCCCAGACCTGCTCGTTTGTCCAAGCGATGGCAACGAGGAAGATCCCGCTAAAGAGCCAGATCGTCATGACGGCGCTCATGCCGAAGAAATCGCTGTTTAGGCTCTTCGTGTTTCCGTAGGAGCCGCCTCCGGAATTGAGGGCCCGTGACAGCTGAAAAGCGGCCTGCATGTTGTCGTATTTCCACAACAATGGCAGCGTGATTTGTTCTCGCCCTGCCTTCGTGTCGATATAGACCACCGGGTTTAGTGCAGGCCCATCGTGGCCACCCGAGACCGCTTGAACGGACTCAAAGGTCCTTGTTTCGGACGGAACCAGGCCGAAGAGAACCCATTCGCGATAGACGACGCGCGGCTGATTCTTGGCGTCCATCTCAACCTGGATCTCATAGCGCCAGACGCTCCCGGCAAGAAGCCACAGGAAGACGAAGAAGAGCATGAGCATGACGCCGCCGAACAGCAGACTGACTGTCCTGCCCGCTCCGGAAGGTTGGGAATAGAGGATTAGATTGTCGCCGAGCCGTGTTACCTGAGTGCTCATGCCGCCTCTCACTTGGAACATGCGACAACGAGCGCACGTTTCGTTCAGAGGCTGACAGACGAGCGGCTTGGTCCTGTTCTTAGGACTTGCGAAGGGCAGCGTTCAATGCGCCCTGCCGGTAGCCCTCGAGATCGAGCGTGACGTAGAGGAATCCCAGGCTTTTAAAGATCTCAGTGAACTTGGCGGCGATCTCCATATCGAGCGCCTTCGGCAATTCGTCCTTCGCGATCTCCAGGCGCACAAGATCGCCGTGGAAACGCACCCGAAATTGCCGGAAACCCAGCGCCTTAATCGCCTCTTCACCAGCCTCGACGGTCTTGATCGTCTCGGGCGTCACTGGTGTTCCATAAGGCACACGAGAGCTCAAGCAGGCAGCGGCAGGTCGGTCCCAGGTTGAGAGGTTGGCCCAGCGTGAAAGCTCGCGAATTTCGGCTTTCGTGAGGCCGGCCTCCACGAGAGGTGCCTTCACTTCGTGCAACTTGGCTGCGTTTTGGCCGGGCCGGTAGTCGCCGAGATCGTCCACATTTACCCCGTAAACGATGTGCTCGACACCACGCTCTCGGCCGATCTCCTCGAGACGCCGGAACAGTTCGTCCTTACAGTGAAAGCAGCGGTCAGGACCGTTCTTCACGTAATCGGGGTTGTCGAACTCGTAAGTCGCGATGAACTCGTGGCGGAAGCCTGCCGTGCGGGCAAACTCAGCGGCATCGCGTTTGTGCGACTCGGGAATCGAGGCCGAATCGGCTGTGATTGCAATCGCATCTTCGCCGAGCACCTGCCCGGCAGCCCACGCAAGATACGCCGAGTCCGTGCCTCCCGAATAGGCGACAATCACTCGTCGCATCGAGCGAAGCACCTCAAACAGCTTCTGCTGCTTCAGCGTAAGTGATGCTGAGTCAAAGATGACGAAGGGCTCTGCGCCTGCGATGTTGACGAGTGCAGCCATGTCCGGATTATATCCGTTGACAGAGCGAGAGTCTTTTGTCTGTCGCGGGTTACTTTGAAGACTTGGAAGGAGTGGATGGCCGAGGCGCGTTCGGACTGTCGCCTGCCGACTTCGGCTCGACACGCTTCGGAGGAGTCGCATACGAGAGAGTGCCGTTGCCTTGCCAGGAGACTGCCATCACTTCGAAGATAACATGCCTCAGCCGGCTCCAGCGGCCGAATTTGGCTTCGTTTCGTCAAGTAGCAGGTTGGAAATGATGTTGAGAGATGCCTGACACTCCAGCCGGATCTGGTCGATCTCCTTCTCAACATCTCCGTCACCCTCGCAGAGGCGCCGCAAAGTGGTTGCGGAGTAGAACGAACCGATGGAAAGTACGGCGACCAATTGCCGGCATCGTGGGGCTTGGAACTCCTCGCCTGTCTTGGGGTGATCGATGGGCAATGCCAGCAGACAGGTGTGCGCGGGCAGGTTCGGGACCGGCAAGTAGCGGATCGGCAAGGCTTTCTCGGGATCGACCAAGCCGTCTGAGTACGCGAAACTCCGGCCCGTCCGAAAGGCTCCGCCGGCCATTCCGCACCCGAAAGGTAGCCAGAAGTTCCAAGTCTGCTCCGGCAAATCGGAGTCGTTTTGCCTGCCCTCGACCATCACCATCGTCTTCGAGTGCCGATCGTAGGTCATTAGCGCAGTCTGAAACGACTCCTTTTTGCTGGGAGCCCCCAATTTCTTACGAAGATATGTGTGCAGTCGCTTGATTTCGTCCTGGATAGCCTCGGTATTCTCGTTCCCGGCGCTCCGGTCGCGGCGAATCTCTCCATGGCGGCGCAACTCATCACGGATGACCTCCGCCTCAGAGATCAGCTTTCCATCGCGCGCACTGACCTTCCGGTTCGGAACCTGCCAGTCGAGCGAATACATGGATCCGAGATAGGGGAATTCGACGTCGAGAACATTGGCGTTGAGAAACTTGCGTTCCTCTTTCTCCTTCTGACGGCTTCGAACCCAGCGCACATTCCGCTGAACCCACTGCGAACCGCGACAAGGATTTGTGCGCAATTTCCCGTCTTTGAGAACTTCGGGTTTCGGAATGAAAGGATGATTCTGAATTTCGTAAAACAGCAGCGAGGGAGATGTCTCTGTCGGTTCCGGAAGCCGAAGACTGATTTTTAAGTTCTCGAACGGGATCCAGATCTTTCGAGCGAAGTACTCCGTGTACTCCGCGATCGGCTGCCTGGCTGGACCCTTTGGCTCCGAACCATAAAGCTGATGATATTCCCAGGTATCATTGGCGTCGTCATTTAGTACCTGGACATACCATTCGAGATCGAGCGAGCTTGGGTGTTCCAGATCAAAGCCAAAGTCGATTGTGCCGTACCAGTTTTGGGATCGATCCAAGACCTCCTGCATATTCGTCGGCTCGTCCTGCTTATCCCGGTTGATCATGATCCCGTCCCGGCGCATGCTCTCGGAACGGCGCGGCTCACCGACCGTACCAGCGGCTGTTTCGATACCGAAACGAAGGCACGAAATGGAATTTCGAACCGGCGTCAGTCCGGAAATCCGGAACGTAAGCTCGGACAGACCGGCGGGGCCACAGACCTTCTCGACGAACAACTCTTTCGCGAAGACGCCGTAGTAAGCGGCGAGTGACTGGAATCGCTTATCTCGCTCGGCAGGCAACTCCGGCGGCCGTATCTCGATGTGACGGCCGGGGAGCAGATAGACCTCGTTTGCATCAACACCATCGCGCAACAGAAGCTTCGGGATCTGTTCGTCGGGAACCGATTGCGAGCGCAGTTCAAGAACGGCGTTGTCGTGGGCCATGCCGACCGGGTATCCGTCGGCGAGGCCTCGGTAGAAGTACTTGGTGTACGTCTGTGCGTGCGCAACTTCGATCGCTTTCTCGATTCCGATCACGCAGTCCACCAGCGTTCGGAAGTCCTGCGCTTGACGGTTTGAGAAGCAGAAGCTGAGGACCACCACTCGTGTCTGGCCTTTGGTGGCGTCCAGTAGCTTGGTCATTACAGAACGCGGGATACTTTGTTCCCGGCCATCCTCGGCAAGCAGAACGATCTGTGCGCTCGGGTTTCCATGTGCACTGAAGTGAATGATATGAGGCTTCTTGGAGCGCAAATCGCGAAGCACATCGCTGAAACGCGCGTGCGGGGTATCGGTCAGGATTCTTTTCTTGTCGGGAACACTGTCGTAAACGAGCCGCCGCTCGTCTTCGAGTTTGATGTCGGATTGACCGGGAGCATTCGCGGAAACGATGTGAATTTTGATCTTCTTTGATTGTTTCCCGGCCATAGCGACTTCGACAGAATAAGCCCGCCATGATATCATTCGGAGCCTGACGGGAGGCTTTCATGAACGAACAGAAGCTTTATGTGACCTTTTCCGACGATCTCAAAACTATTTTGCAGGACAGTGACAAAGACATTAAGACCGCGATCGAGCAGCAGTTCCGAAAGGAAGGCATTGTCGCTGAGGTCCAGCTCGCGAGCGATCCGACAAAGGTGGAGGAAGACAAGGAGCTGATCGTCCTGATAATTCTTGCGTCAGGTGTGACGGCGACCCTCGCCGGAATTGCGGTTAAGAATGTCATTGAGGCTTTAGCCCACAGGGACAGCATCAACCAGACAAAGAAGGAACTTCGCGTCGCGCTGGATGGGAATGGAAATCCCATTTACAAGGCCAATGGGGATCCAGCCTACGAGGCATTCGAAACGCCCCTCGAGGCACCCACCGCGACACCATCGGAAGCAAAGCTCGATGCAGGCATGATCCATTACTCGCTGAAGTCAGGAGAAGCCGCTAGGACCAGCTAACTGCTTCGGGCGAGTCAGCGGACGCGATAAAACCAATACTCTCAACGCTCCTCTGTGGAGTAACCCCAACGCACTCGATCAGGCAGGTCCGGCGTGGTTAAATAAGAGTTACACCACCCCCAAGGAGCCCACGCGAGTTGAATCATGCATTGCTCGCCCTGGAGGACGGGACAGTCTTCGAGGGCCGCAGCTTTGGTGCGCGCCGAGATGCCTACGGCGAGGTCGTTTTCAACACTTCTTTAACCGGTTATCAGGAAATCTTCACCGATCCCTCCTACGCTGGACAAATCGTCGTCCTCACGAATCCGCAGATCGGAAACTATGGCGCCAATGACTCCGACTGTGAAGCGCACCAGCCCTTCATAGAAGGCTTAGTCGTTCGAGAATTTTCTCCTCTCGCCTCCAACTGGAGATCCGAGGAGGAGGCCGATCGCTTCCTCGCGCAAAACAACGTTCCGATTGCCAGTGAAATCGACACGCGTGCCCTGGTTCGATATCTTCGCAGCCGCGGCACCATGCGTGGTGTTCTCGCACCGAACGGTGGTGATCCCGCAGCTCTTGTAGAACGTGCCAAGCAGATTCCGTCGATGTCTGGCCTGGACCTGGCGACTCGAGTCTCGACCATGGAGCGCTATTACTGGGAGCAGGGCATTGAGCCGGTGTCTGTATCCGACCGGGTGTCACCGCCTCAGGAGCAAGTACACCACGTGGTCGCTTACGATTTCGGGATCAAACGCAACATTTTGCGCAAGCTCGTACAATCGGGAACCCGCGTCACTGTAGTGCCTGCACTGACTTCGGCGGAAGATGTGCTCGCATTGAAGCCGGACGGGATTTTTCTTTCAAACGGTCCAGGGGATCCGGAGCCTCTCGAATATCAGACCGAGCAGGTTCGCAAGCTGGTGGGGAAGGCGCCGATGTTTGGCATCTGTCTGGGGCAACAGGTGATTGGTCGCGCGCTCGGCGGGAAGACATTTAAGTTGAAGTTCGGTCATCGAGGCGGGAATCACCCGGTGCTCAACACGATCACGAACAAGGTCGAGATCACTTCGCACAATCACGGCTTCGCGGTTGATGCCGAGAGCTTGAATGCCAATGAGGTTGACCTCACGCACATCAATCTAAACGATCAGACACTCGAGGGTTTTCGACATCGAAACCATCCACTCTTCTGTGTGCAGTATCACCCCGAAGCTGCTCCGGGACCTCACGACAGCTACTACTTGTTCGACGACTTCATAAAGCTGATGGACGATTGGAAGCAAGGAGGGAAACGATAGATGCCTCGTCGTAACGACCTCCGCCGAATCCTGATTGTTGGGTCGGGGCCGATCGTAATCGGCCAGGCGTGCGAGTTCGACTACTCGGGTACACAGGCCTGCAAGGCATTGCGCGCGGACGGCTACGAAGTCGTCCTCATCAATTCCAATCCGGCAACGATCATGACGGATCCAGGCCTTGCCGATAGGACCTATGTCGAGCCCCTCAGCGTAGAGTTTGCGACCGAAGTGATTCGCAAGGAACGGCCTGATGCTCTGCTGTCGACGGTTGGTGGTCAGACAGGACTCAATCTTTCGGTGGCGCTTGCTGAAGCCGGTGTGCTGGACGAGTACGGTGTCGAGTTGATCGGCGCAAAGATCGACAGCATCAAGAAGGCCGAGGATCGGCTTCTCTTCAAAGATGCGATGCGCCAGATCGGCCTCGATATGCCGAAGTCACAGCTGGTGAATACGGTCGAGGGTGGAGTCGAGTTTGCGAGCAAGAACGGGTATCCGGTGATCCTGCGTCCGAGCTTCACGCTCGGCGGAACCGGGGGCGGTATCGCCTACAACCGTGAAGAGCTTGAAGAGATCCTCGAGCGCGGCCTGGACCTTTCACCGGTCCACGAATCACTGATCGAGGAGAGCGTGATCGGCTGGAAGGAGTACGAGCTCGAGGTCATGCGTGACCTCGCCGATAACGCCATCATCATTTGCTCGATCGAGAACTTCGATCCTATGGGCGTCCACACCGGCGATTCCATCACCGTGGCGCCGGCACAAACACTTTCGGATCGCGAGTATCAGATGATGCGTGACGCCGCCCTCCGTTGCCTGCGCGAGATTGGCGTCGATACGGGTGGGTCGAATGTTCAGTTCGCGATCGATCCGAAGACCGGTCGCATGGTGATCGTCGAGATGAATCCGCGCGTGTCCCGTAGCTCGGCACTCGCTTCGAAGGCGACTGGGTTCCCGATCGCGAAGATCGCTGCCAAGCTGGCGGTCGGCTATCGGCTGGACGAGATTCGGAACGACATCACTCGCGTCACACCCGCTTGTTTCGAGCCGACGATCGATTACGTCGTCGCGAAGATCCCTCGCTGGCAGTTCGAGAAATTTCCAGGTGCAGAGCCGGTGCTCGGCACGCAGATGAAGTCGGTCGGCGAAGTGATGGCGATCGGGCGAACGTTCAAGCAGGCATTGGGTAAAGGTATCCGGAGCCTCGAAACCGGGAAAGCAGCACTTGCCGAAAAACTCGATCCGGCTCTCATCCCGAAGCGCCTGATCACGCCGAATCCGGACCGGTTGAGCTACATCCGCTTTGCCTTCGAGTGTGGTTACAGCCTCGAGGACATACACGAGATGACGCAGGTGGACCCGTGGTTCCTGCGCCAGATCCGGGAGATTGTCGCCTTCGAAAAAGAGCTGACTGGAAAGTCGCTCGACGAGATCGACGCGGCGACGATGCTGAAAGCAAAGCGCGACGGACTCTCTGACGAGCGGATCGCACGAGCAACCGACTCGACCGCGCTCGAAGTCCGAGAACGGCGCAAAGCGATGAACGTTCGTGCCGTGTTCAATCGCGTCGATACCTGCGCCGCAGAGTTCGAGAGCTTCACGCCGTATCTGTACTCGAGCTATGAGTCGGAGGACGAGGCAGCCCCGGTCGATCGACCGAAGGTGATGATCCTCGGGAGCGGACCAAATCGGATCGGCCAGGGAATCGAGTTCGATTACTGCTGCTGCCACGCCTCATTCGCGCTCCAGGAGTTCGGAGTCGAGTCGATCATGGTCAACTGCAATCCGGAGACCGTCTCGACCGACTACGACACCTCCGACCGCCTGTATTTCGAGCCGCTCACCGCCGAGGACGTCATCGAGCTGGTGCGTGCCGAGCAGGAGTCCGGCACGCTCGCGG
>DASQVJ010000157.1:0-3131 GCA_035640835.1 Bryobacteraceae bacterium | reverse complement strand
CGTTCTGAGCAACCACGTACTTCTGCTCTTCATCCGAGATGCGGATCAGCACTTGCCCCTTTGCGATGTTGTCCCCCAGATCCGCCGCGACCTGGGTCACCGGGCCGTCGATCTCCGCACTGATCATCGTCTCGTCATACGGATAAAGGGTTCCCACCGACTCGACAACTCTTTGTATCTGTCGCGTTACAACCGGTGCCGTCCGAATCGAAACCGGCCCGGAGTCCTGCTTTGCTTGTATCGTTGGTTGTTTCGTACAGCTCGACAGTAAAGTAATCAGATACAACCCGGCGAATACACCAGCTCCGCTGCGGGCTGCAGAAAGATTAGAGAAGAACGTCATGAAGGTTCACTCAGTTAGGGCGCACACGAGGTGCCGTCCGTTACCTGTTGCCGGGTGAACTCATAGTATCACCTCAGCATCGACGCTAATCGAGCAACAAACCCTCCGTGCCGCCGTACTGCGACCGTCCGCTAGGAATATCTTAAGCCAAGCTCAGCGAAATTAGTTTGAGATTCCAGTTCTGCACCCGGCACCTCCTATGCGGGAGACACCTGATCTCAAGTCCCGAATGCTGGTACCTTTGGGACCTCCGAGCCATAGAACTCGTTGCCACCCTTGGCTAAACTACTAGACATTCCTGTACTTATGAGTACAAACGCGCGCATTTACGCGGCAGCCATCCTATCGTTGTCGGCTTGCGCGCTCGTCGGGGTACTCGCCGATTCCAGACGGATCTACGCCTCGCAATTCGCAGTTATGTTCTTGGTGTGCGTTGTTTTGACCTGTTTGAACACGCGCACGACGGGGCTGCGGAAACGCCACCGTTCGATCTCTCTGGCACTGCTGCTCGCTTCCATCGCGGTGTTTACGACCCCGCAAGCCAGCGCGATCGCAGTCGCCGTAGTGCTTCTTGAAGACCTCCTGATGGCGCACGGCCGGACCGACAGCATCTCGTTGATTTATAAGCTCGCCAGCGTGCTCGTGAGCGTCGTCCTAACGCACCACACGGTGCATGGACATTTCTTTTTCACGCCAAACACTCCGGCACTGGTCCGGCTCCTGTTTGGAGCTGTTGTCCTATTTGTTTCAACCACGTTTCCTCTCGCGGCGCTTTCAGCCCTGAGCAGGGGCGCTTCCCTGCTCCAGATTTGGTACAAGGAACATTTCCGGCTGCTCCCCTCGGCCCTGATCGGAGCAGTGGTCGCCCTCGCCTTCCAGATCGGTATCGCCGAGGCCGGCTGGTTCCTCGGGATCCTCGTGCTCCCGGTCGCCTACCTCCTGTTTCGGTCGTATTGCGCGTCAGTGGATGGGTTCGATTTGCGAAGAAAGCACATCGAGCAGATGGCGAACCTTCATCTTCGAACGATCGAAGCGCTCGCCCTCGCCATCGAGGCCAAAGACACCACAACGCACGACCACCTCAAACGCGTGACGGTCTATGCACTGGAACTTGGCCGTGAGCTCGGTCTAAACGAAGAGGAGATCGAGGCACTTAGAGCTGCGGCTCTTCTGCACGATATCGGGAAGCTGGCCGTGCCCGAGTACATCATTTCGAAGCCGGGCAAGCTGACACCGGAAGAGTTCGAGAAGATGAAGATCCATCCGGTGGTGGGAGCGGAGATTCTCGAGCACGTGCAGTTTCCCTACCCGGTGGTGCCCATCGTGCGGGCGCACCACGAAAAGTGGAACGGCACAGGATACCCGGACGGCCTTGCGGGAACCGACATCCCTATGGGCGCTCGCATTCTTTCGGCCGTTGATGCCCTGGATGCCTTGGCGACAGACCGGCAGTATCGCCGGGCCTTGCCCCTCGACGAAGCCATGTCCAAGGTGGAATCGGAGTCGGGGCGATCCTTCGATCCCGTGGTTATCGAGATCCTGAAGCGACGTTATCGCGAGCTCGAGCGCATTGCTCAGGGTCAGCACGGTATTGGCCTGAAGCTGTCCACCAGTCTTCGCATCAGCGCTGGAGACGCTCCGGCCGCTGGTTTCGAGGAGCAAGCCAAACCCGCAGCTCAGGCTAACGGTAGCACCGCCGTGCAGTCCACATTGACCGAATCTGTTGCACGGGCTCGTAACGACCTCAGCCAGGTCTTCAGCGACAGTGCCTCGAGTTCGTCTACGCTAACGCTGAGCGAGCGCCTCGCTGTTTTTGCCGTCAAGCTGAAGCAGGTGATTCCGTTCGACGCTTTTGTCGTCTACTCGCTGCGAGACGAGCGGCTGCTGCCCACCTACGTAACCGGAGACAACTACAAGCTCTTTTCCAATCTCGAGATTCCTCTGGGACAGGGGTTATCGGGTTGGGTCGCGGAGAACCGCAAGCCGATTCTGAACGGGAATCCCTCGGTGGAACCTGGATATCTGAACGACCCGCGATTCTTCAGCACACTTCGGTCCGCACTTGCCGTTCCGCTTGAAGGTGAGGATCGAGTCGTCGGCGTGCTTGCCATCTACCAGGACGCCCCGAATGCATTCAGCAAGGACCACCTCCGCATTCTGCAATCGATCGGTCCGAAGCTGGCGTTTTGGATGGAAAACCTGAGGCAATCGTCCGATACGGCCCCTGGTATCGAATCCGACTACCTGGCGGAGCTGCCGGACGCCTATGCCTTCTTTACGCAGCTCGAACGTGAAATGGTTCGATCGCGGCGCATGAACGCTCCGCTTAGCCTGATCGTTTGCAGCTTAGAGGGTATTGGCAATTTGACGGACCGCCTGGGCGGGCGCGAAGCACTGCGACTTACGGGCCAGGTCGCAAAGGCGCTGAATTCGGAATGTCGTGAGATTGACTTCATCGCGAAGGTCGGAAGCAATGAGTTCGCAATGCTGTTGCCTGGAATGCCGGCGCCAGTAGCAGCTCAGCGCGCGCTCGCGCTGGCGCATGTCGCCGGACTGGGTAAGGTTTCCGGGATCACCTTGATCGCCGGCGCCGCAAGCTACCCGGAGGACGGGGAGGATGGCCTGCAGCTAATCGCTGTCGCAGACCGCCGCATCCACGCCAAGAGAACGACGCCGCCCCTACCGATCCCCGCAACCCGTTCTGCCCTCGCAAACTGGGTTCAGTAGTTATTCCTGGGCCGAGGTAAGCTCCTCGGTCTCTTCCACGAGCCTCTCGAGAGCCATTCCG
>DASQVJ010000156.1:0-4594 GCA_035640835.1 Bryobacteraceae bacterium | reverse complement strand
ATCCCGTCGCAAAATCAGGGGAACGATGAGGAGAAGGACGGCTAATGCCGGCAGCACCGCATTACGAAGTCGCATGCAGCGCCCCTTTCGGTTCGGCCACGGCAAACCACCGTGCCGCATACATCGTGAAAATCCCTTCGCTAATTGCCAGCGGAACCTGCGTCAGGCTTAGGATCGCCGCGAAGCGGGTAAACGATCCGATGACGTCGTTCTGGACCGGATGCGCCAGAGCCAGTTGCATGGATGCGACGAGATACGGCGCAAGACTGCCGGCCAGGCCCACAGCAAAACGGCCCGGCTTCCCATGCCCGAAGGCCTTTCCGGCAAGCCAGGCCGCAGCGGCTCCGGCTACGCCCATGCTCAGAACGTTGGCGCCGAGTGTGCTAAGTCCACCATGCGCCAGAATCAGGCACTGGAACAGGAGCACCGCGGTACTGATGGCCGGCATGAGCTTCGGACCAACCAGCAGAACCCCAAGGCCGATCCCGGTTGGATGAGAGCAACTTCCGGTCAGCGATGGAAGCTTGAGCGCCGACAGGGTGACAATAAACGCGGACGCGGCGACAATCCTCACGCGATCCTGCGGGGATTTGCGCATCTCGGCTGCGAGTTGATGCGATGACCTGACAGTGAACGGAATCGCGGCAATGCTCCAGGCGACGGCGTGGGCTACGGGTAGAAGTCCCTCAGAGATGTGCATCGGCTACCGTGATCCTAGATACTGATAACTCACTATCATTAGCTTGGAACGAAGGGCGCCCTCGTGTCAACAACGTGAACCTGAACCAGATCAGCGACGGTTAGTTATGTGCTTTTTTCCACGCGCGCACTCGGCACAAAATCCGTAAAGGACCACTTCGTGCGTTCTAACGGCGAAACCTGGCCCGGCCAGCCTCTCAATTTCCGGGACGCACCCGTTCAGCTCAAAGACCCTGTCGCATAAGTCGCATTGAAAGTGGTGATGATGTGCCTTGCCCGCCACCTCATAGCGAAGGGTCTCGCCCGGCAGTTCGACAGTCGCAAGCCAGCCTTCTTCGATCAGACTTTTGACAGTTCGATAGACGGTTGCGATTCCCAATCCCTCCACGGACTTCTGCGCGATCGCGAGCGCCTCGCCGGTCGACAGTGGCCTGCCCGCGCCCTCGAAGGCGTCGCGGATTGCGGCTTTCTGGCGGGTGTTGCGCGGGGTTACGGTCATCACTATGAAGTTAGCGGCAAACCCTGAGGATGGACAAGCGCCCATCCGCAGTGGCAGCCGCGATCCGCCGCCCACCTGGTGACCAGGCGATGGTGCGCACCGGCGCGCCGAGGTCCCAAGCCTTAAGCTCGCGTCCTTCACCGGTCCGGAGCACAAGCACAGCCCCCGACTCGCAGCCAATCGCAAAAACGCCACCCTGCTTTCGAAACTGGCCGCATGATGGCTCGCCCGGCAGCTTCGCCAACGAGACCGGTCGCGGCGCCTGGCAACCGTTCCACAGATAGGTATGCGCGAAGTAAGCATGCGCGCTTGCGCCACAGAGAACCAGTCTTCTGCCGTTGGGCGATAGCACGAGAGCAGTCACCGGGTCAGGCGCCGATATCGTCCAAAGGAACCTTCCGCAGCCCGTATCGAGACTCGCGACGAGGTTTCCACCATTGGCCAGAACCGCGCGATCGGACGTCTCAGGCGCTGCGATTCCCTCCCAATCGTGCGGCCCGCCGCCAAGCGGAAGGGTAGCAATGGATTCGGAATGAATGCACCAGCGGTACAGCTCCGATCCGGCCAGTATCAACACACCGCTTTGTCCTGCCTGCCAGGCGAGTTGTGTGACCGGTCGCGGAACGCGAATCGCAGTGTTGGCATTCCCATTCACACGCACGATTACGGTCTGCTCGTCTGCCAGCAGGGCGAAGCGCTTGCCGCACTGGATGGCTGTTCGGCAGGAGGATGTGACGCGCACGACGCTCGGAACCGATCCTGTCCTTTCATCGACAAGCGAAATGCGCCCGTCGCGTGTTACCACCGTCAGCGTTTCCTCGCCTCCGGACCAGTCGATCGAGACGGGCTCTGAATCGATCGTCGCAATCACTCGGTCGCATGTTAGTGATAACGCCATATCATTATCATACATGCCGGGCGCGCTATCCACGTTGTACTTTCCGCAGTGCACGCATCGTTGTTCTATCAACCTACTCACTCGAGACCGCTCACCCGCAAATTCCGCCCGAGTACAGTCCGAGCACGCCCGCGCACCTGCCAGCGATAGCTAGGGACGCCAGCCAGACGGTAGGATGTGCTGACCCGCATTCGCCCTCGCCAACATCTGGGCTTAGGTACAAAGACGCGATCAAATATGACTGGCAAGAATTGGCGCCTGCTTGCCGCACTGGCGCTCATAACAGGTGTGCCCGCATTCGGCAACGGCACCATCACCGGCCGCGTGCTGGATCAATCGGACGCTGCCGTTCCAAAGGTCACAGTGCAGGCCGAATCTCTCGAGACTCGTCAAAGGACCGAGGTCGAAACAAACTCCGACGGGCTGTACGTCTTCGCCGTCCTCCCATCAGGCCGCTATCGCCTGGCATTCCGGAAGCAAGGCTTTCGTGAAGTGGTACGCGAGCCGGTGATCCTGGCAGTCAATGGCGCCACTCGCATCGACACAACGCTGGAGCTCAGCACCGTCGAGAGCCAGGTGCAAGTTCACGCTCAACTGCAAACGATCGAACAGGACAGCGCCGCCGTCAGCACCGTGATCGATCGCACGCTGATCGAAAACATCCCGCTGAATGGACGAAGCTTCCACAGCCTGATGCGACTGGTACCCGGAGTTACCTTCGCTGAGGCAAGTGTCGTCTCCACCGGCCAGTTTGTGGTGAATGGTATGCGCAGTAGCAGCAACTACTTCATGGTGGACGGCGTGGGCGCGAACTTCGCCGCGAGTCCATCGGCGACCTTTACGCAGCAGGCAAACGGTGCTCTCCCGGGCCTTACGATTCTTGGCGGATTCAACAGTCTTCTAACCGCCGAAGCGCTCGAGGAGTTCCGCGTGCAAACGTCAGGATACGCCGCCGAATTCGGCCGATCTCCAGGCGGGCAGATTCAGATGCGATCACGCTCAGGCTCGAACCAGTATCACGGCAGCCTTGCACACTACTTTCGCAACGAGGTCCTCGACGCGAACGACTGGTTTGCCAATGCGAGCAATCAGGAGCGTGCCCCACTGCGGTTGAACCAGTTCGCAGCAGCGCTCGGCGGGCCAGTTTGGATTCCGGGCCTGTACCGCGGCACGGATCGTACCTTCTTCCACTTCAGTTACGAGGGACTGCGCCTGCAGCAGCCCCGATTCCTTGATGCCCTGGTGCCGACGGAAGCACTCCGGGCGCAAGCGAGCGGGACATTGCGTTCGGTCCTGAACGCTTTCCCGCTGCCGAATGCCCCAGCATTGCCAAACGATCCAGCCGGCAGCGCACGCTATCGCAAGAACATCAGCTTTCCCAACGAGCACAACATCCCCGCGCTGCGGGTCGACCATCTCCTGAACTCGAACTGGCAACTCTTCGGACGATGGAATCATGCGCCGTCGAGCTTCGTCTCGCGCACGGGCGCGATGTTCCTCTCCGATAACTACTCCACCAACACGATGACCACGGTCGGCGCGACAGCTACGTTCTCCGCCACGAAGATCAACGAGTTTCGTGCGAACTGGAGCACTTCCGAAGCGGGTTTCAACTGGGACATCGCGGAGGTCGACGGCAGCGTCAAAGTGCCAGATTCCGAAATCTTCCCGTCCTACGCAACCCGCGATACGGCCAGCGTGGGCTTCAACTTCGGGCCGTTTCCCGGACCATCGTTCTCCGTTGGCCGAGCCATCGGCAATGTTCAGCGCCAGCTGAATCTGCTGAATAATCTCACCTGGGTGGTCGGAACGCATCAGATGAAGTTCGGGGTCGATTACCGGCGCATGTTCCCACAACCGCGTTTCCGCGCGTACGGCATCAGTTATCAATTCGCGACTCTGGAGGGGGCGGTCACGAATGGCCTGAACACCACCAGCGTGCAACTGCTCGCGCCTCCCGGAACCGTAACTTTCGATAACTACTCACTGTTCGCGCAGGACACATGGAGGGCAGGCCGACGGATCACGTTCACCTATGGTCTTCGTTATGAGGTGGTACCTGCTCCTTCCGCGCAGGAAGATCGGCCGATTTATCGGATCTCTCAGATCAAGGATCTGATGACGGCAACCATTGCGCCCCCAGGCGAGCCGCTGTTCCGCACCCGATGGACCAACTTCGCGCCTCGTTTCGGGATTGCATGGCAGCCTTTCGCAGCATCGGACCTCACCATTCGCGCAGGCACCGGTATCTTCTACGACCTTCCAAGTGGACAAGCGCTAGCGGGCTACAATTTTTGGCCGTACAACACGGTACGGCGAACCACCAACAACCCGTTTCCGGCGACAGAAGCGACGCTTGCTCCGATCCCGGTCAACACCAACCCACCGTATAACGACGACTTTCGTTTCTATGATCCCGACCTGAACCTGCCTTTCGCCTGGCACTGGAACTTCGGTGTTGAGAAGACTCTCGGCAGCAACCAGACTCTCGCAGTGAA
>DASQVJ010000155.1:0-6199 GCA_035640835.1 Bryobacteraceae bacterium | reverse complement strand
ACGTAGCGATTCTCGATGAGGGAGGCAATCTCAAGGCCTTTAGCCGGATGGATGGGGCCTCAATTCCCACGATTGAGATGGCGCAGAACAAGGCGTATACAGCTCTGTTAGGCGTCTCCACACAGGACTTTTTCAACTTTATCCAAGGCGACCCGTCGCTTTTGGCCGGCATCCCCACGCTTGCGCGTATGGCGGCGTGGGGTGGAGGGTTTCCCGTCAAGGTGAACGGAGAGGTTGTCGGGGCGATCGGGGTAAGCGGCGCGCCTACGGTGCAGAACGACGTCGATTGCGCGAGAGCAGCTCTAGCGCTGGTATCCGATGCGGTGGCCGGTGGGACGAATCCGTGAGCGAATCGCTTTCTAGGCGAAACTTTCAAGGAGACCTTCGATGAATACGCTACGGCCATAATCGTTCGTCACGGGTGAGTCCTACCTCGTCGACGGCGGCAAGACGGCCCAGTGATTACTCAGTTCCCCGGGATCGTATTTCCAACTTTAGATTCCTTACGGAGACCGAACATGAAAGAAACGCCGGTCAAGCTACCTGGTCCCGATCATCCGATTTCCATCCAGCGCAATCCCGCTCGCGTTGTCGTGTCCGTCGCGGGCCATGTGGTTGCCGATACCGGCGACGCTCTGACGCTCCGAGAAGCAGCGTATCCGCCTGTGCAATACATTCCGGCCGAGGACGTGGATTTTTCGCAATTGGAACGCACGGATTACGTTACTTGGTGCCCATATAAGGGCGAATGCAGTTACTACAGCGTACCCGCGGGAGGAAAGAAGTCGATCAACGCAGTGTGGTCATACGAGAATCCGTTTCCCGCTGTTGCGCAGATCAGGGGGCATGTTGCGTTCTATCCCGAGCGGGTAGACGAAATAGCGGAGAAGCTCCCAACACAAAACCGAACGGCATTGTCTTACGTACGAGGAAATTCAATGAGCCCGACTAAACAGGAAAAGAATAAGGCGCTCGTTCTTGAAGCTTTTGACACGCTCTTCAACCAACGAGACTACGCGGCGGCCGAGCGCTACTGGTCCCCTGGCTACATTCAGCACAGCGCACACATCGAACCCGGCCGTGAGGGTCTGTTCAAGCTGGTAAAGTCCCTTCCAGCCACGCTGCGTTACGAATCCGGTCTGGTCGTTGCCGAAGGAGACTTCGTGATCGCACATGGACGTTTTTCCGGATTTGGGGCAATGGTGAACTGGATCGCGGCTGATATTGTTCGCATTCAGGACGGCATCCTTGTGGAACACTGGGATGTCATCGAGAACGAAGTGACTGAGCAGGAGTCGAAGAGTAAAGCGCCTATGTTCGGCGACACATTTCCAACATAGCAATGAGAAATGCCCCTATACCCGTCACAGCGGCTAGCGGAAATTCTCCACCAGCATTAATTCGCTACTTTGCTGGTCGGTTTCGGAGTACAAAATATGTCGTCCGTCAGGAGACAGGGATAACCCGATGGCGACTGATCCCTGAATCGGTGCGACATAAGTCGTGGCGCGGGTCCGAAAATTGAAGAATCGGATAGACGATCTGTCATCGGCAGGCTCGGGCACGAAGAAAATGCCATCAGGAGCCAAAACAAAGTTCAGGACAGAACGGAGGGTCGTTCGAAGTGAACGCCTCGACTGGTGAGTTGCTGAAAGGCGGCGTTCGCGTTCGCCTGCCGGCTCAGCCATTCGCCATTCTGCTGATTCTGCTCGAGCGTCCGGCAGTGGTGGTTACACGCGAGCAGTTGCGTGAGCGGGTTGTCATCGTCACAAGAGACTCAGGCGGCGAAATTACTAAACCCCGGTCAGATCAGGGGCACGGTCTGACTTCTTACTCCCGACCCAGCTAGCCGTTTTCGACGCGCGCCTTCATATCCGAGTACGCCGTATGGATGAGCCTGCTTAGGGCTACGGCGTTTATTGCCGTTCCCGGTCTTAGCTTCACGTGGCGCATGAACTTGCCGGCGCCTTGTAATAAGCCCGCCGGATCCGGCAGCGTCGCACTCTGAAAGAACCCCACATTTACGTGCGAAGTGAATACATTGACGTAGCCGAAGGGCGCATCTCCCAGACATGCAACCGGACAGCCGTCATGCAACAACTCCCGGACCTCGTCCCCGCATTTCCGCATCACCTCAAACCACTGATGCGCGATGGCTCCCAATTCACCTCCATGCTCTTTCATCCATGCATCGATGGCGGGATCCCGCTCGACAGCGCCGTTGAATCGCAGCAGTTCCGTTCTCATCATCGCGCCGCTCTGCTTCCCAGAGTATGGTTACGGAGCACCTTAACACAAGAACGAAAGCGATGGGCCTCAGTAACGCAAACCCGGCATTCAGCGCGGTGCGCTTGCCTCAACCAGCGAGGAAACGAAATCCAAAAAAAACGCGGGTTTTCGCGGGTAGATAATTGCGTGACGGGTAAAGCGCGTACAGCGGAAATCGCTCGTCAGGCCAATCCGGAAACAGTTCGACGAGTTGGCCATCCACCAGAAGCTTCTCGACACCGAATTCCATCACCTGAGCAATTCCAAAGCCTGCGAGACAAAGTCGGTGCAGCGTAACGATGTCGCTGACCGTCAATTGGCCCCCAGTTGCGACCTTGACGATCTTTCGACCGCGATGGAACTCCCACTGAAAATTCCGGCCCGTTTCCGGATCACGAAAATCGATGAACACATGGCGTCCGGACTCAAGCTCCTCGGGCGTTTGGGGCCGTCCCCTCCTTTTGAGATAAGACGGCGCAGCCACGGTCAGAATACGCGTGTCCCAAAGTTTTCGTGCGATCAGAGTGGAGGGCCTTGGTTCTCCGAGCCGGATTGCCACATCGAACCCTTCGGCTACCATGTCGCCTAGCTGATCCCGCGTGATCAGTTCCAACTCGAGGCCTCTATTGCTTTCCAGGAATCGCTTTAGAACGGGTCCCCGAATGAGCTGCGAAAAGAAGGGATGCATATTGACCCGCAGCCTGCCCCGTACGGCCGTCCTGCCTTCGATTACGGAGGCCGCGGCTTGCTCCAATCCGTCCAATAAAGGCACGACCTGCTCGTAGAGCCGCCGGCCTTCGTCCGTCAACGTGACCGAGCGCGTTGTTCGCTCCACTAATCGAATCCCGAGCCGGGCCTCCAGCCGTGCGATGGACCGGCTGACACCGGGTTGAGACATGTGGAGCGCCTGTCCAGCACCCGCAAAGCTCCCGTTGCGCACAATGGCGGCGAGCACACCGATGCCGTTTAACAATCGTTCATCGAAGTTCATGACTTATGACATCTTGTCATTTCTGGAATGATCATTCATGTCGCGGCGAACCCACGCGCAAACACATCTCACCAGCAGATGAGGATCTGGAGGTCAACATGTTTGCAGTAACTGGAATTACAGGCCAAGTAGGCGGCGCAGTCGCCCGCATCCTACTAGCGCAAGGCAAAAGCGTTCGCGCTGTGGTGCGAAGCGTGGAGAAGGGCGCCGCTTGGGCAAAACAAGGGTGCGATACGGCGATAGCTGAGATCGACGATGCGGCGGGTTTAGCGAAGGCGTTTGCAGATACGCAAGGAGTCTTTCTCATGACGCCGCCCGATTTTGACCCGGAACCTGGGTTTCCCCAGACCCACCGAGCAGCCGCCGCGATCAAAAGCGCTGTTTTGGCGGCACGGCCGCGAAGAGTCGTTTTCTTGTCGGCGGTAGGTGCCCATGTCGCTGAGCCGAACCTTCTGAACAACTCCAAGATCACTGAGGAGATGCTGCGCACGCTTCCAGTCCCGGTCGCTCTATTGCGCGCAGCATGGTTCATGGAGAACGCATCCTGGGACGTCGAACAGGCGCGAACGGGGATGATGTCCAGCTTCCTCCAACCACTTGATCACGCCATTCCGATGGTCGCCAGGGCTGATATAGCGAGCACGGCGGTTGACCTCCTGGCCGGCGCTAGCTGGAGCGGAGTGCGCATTGTTGAACTCGAAGGTCCGCGCCGCTATTCCGCCAATGACATCGCGGCAGCGTTCTCGGCGGCGCTCGGCCGTGCGGTTCAAATTAGAGCGGTGCCGCGCGAATCGTGGGAAGCAGCCTTCCGCTCGCAAGGCATGAAAAATCCGACACCTCGGATCCGCATGCTCGATGGTTTCAATGAAGGCTGGATTGACTTCGAGGGTGGCGAGGCGCAACGCCGAAACGGCAACACACGTTTGGAGCAGGTGGTTTGCTCACTCCTCGAAAAGGCGAATCACCGCTAAGACTTTGCCTCCCAAGCATGTACCGACGCGAAACTTTATGCACGGTATTGGAGAAGAGAATGAAGGGCAATAGCGAAAAGATTGCGTTCATAACAGGTGCCAATCGTGGCCTTGGATACGAGACCCGCTCGCGAACTGGGTACAGCCGGAGTCCAGGTCTTATTGGGATCGAGAGATCTGCAAGCCCGAGAAAGAGCGGCCGCAGCCCTTCGAGAACAGAAAATTGAAGCGGACTCGATCAAGTTCGACATCCTGCAGGAAGAGGATCATTTCGCGGTCCGTGAGTATCTCGACGACACATACGGGCGGCTCGACATTCTGGTGAACAATGCGGGGTTCGGCACCAGCCCACTTCCTGACTCATTACTACGGGTGAACGAGGGCTCCCGGCGATCTCGGGGCAATCCACTCCCGAGGTATGGCAATTCGCAAGTTGCCAGAACCGCTGGATATTTCGTCGCATTTCAACGCTGACGCAATCGAAATGCAATGTAGCGGTTGTACCGTGAGTAATCCCAGGTCTCGGAATCAACCAAAAACCCAAATGACAAGGCTTTTGAAGGTATCGCCCTCTCTTTTTGCCGCTTTGCTCATCGCTTCCCTGCCATTGGCGGCACAGACCACGCATGGCTCAATTCTCGGCAACGTCACTGATGCGTCGGGCGGGGCGATCAAAGGCGCGCGCGTGCGGATCACCCAGACCGCGGCGAACGCCAGCCGCGAGGTCGACACCGACGACGCTGGTGCCTATGAATTCCAGAACATTGAGGCCGGTCCGTACTCGCTGACAGTCACAGCCAACGGCTTCCGCAAGTTCACCGCGTCCGAACTGCTGTTACAGGCCCGCGGGCGTCTCCGCGTCGATGCCTCGCTGAGCGTCGGTGAGATCTTGCAAACCATCGAGATCGTTTCGAGCGCCGGCGTAATCGCCACCGACAGCCCTGCCATCACCTCCAACCTGACCGCCGAGAAGGTGCTGAATCTGCCGTCCAACGTGCGCGGCGCCGGCAGCACCAGCCCCTATGCGATCCTCCAGACGCTGCCGGGCGTGCAGGCCGACAACGGCCTCGGACTCTCCATTCAGGGCGGTCTGCCGGCTCAGTCGGAATCGACCGTCGATGGCATCTCGATCACTGCCGCCACCGGAAACAGTCCGAATCGCAACCAGTTCCTCTCGGTCGAGTCGATCTCGGAGATCAAGGTTCAGGGTGTTGGCAACACGGCCGAGTTCGGCCAGCCTGGCGACATCACCGTCATTTCGAAGGGTGGGGGCAATGAATACCACGGAGCCTTGTTCTGGTATCACCAAAACAAGGCGCTGGATGCGCGGAGCTTCGGACAGAATACGCTGCCCGCGAAAATCGGCAACACCTTCGGGGTGACGCTGGGCGGACCTGTTTCGATTCCGAAGCTATACAACGGCAAGGACAAGACGTTCTTCTACTTCACCTGGGAGTCGCTGCGTTTCCCCCGCCAGACCACCATCCAGAACACCGTTCCCACCAGTTTCACGCGCAGCGGAGATTTCTCCCGGGAAGGCCTGACCATCCGTGATCCGCAGACCGGGCAGCCGTTCCCGAACAACGTGATTCCGTCTTCGCGGATCAGTCCGATCGCGACCAAAGTCCTGAGTCTCTATCCGCTGCCGAACACGGGTCCCACGGACCGGCGCTCAGCCGGAAACTACCGCGACAACCGCTCGAGCAGCATCAACTCGGACCAGTTCGAAGGCCGCATTGACCAGAACTTCAGCGACCGCCACACCGTTTACGGCCGCTTCTTCTATAAGAACAATCCATCGTTCGACCCCAACCCCCTGACGCTGCCCTCCGACACGCTGAGCGCAATCCACTGGCAGGCGAGCGCGTCGTGGACCTACACGATCCGCCCGACCCTTCTCAACGAGTTCCGCTTCGGCTATGTCAAGTCGGACTCGGCGCGGATCTTCCCGTTTGATGGCAGGGGGTTC
>DASQVJ010000154.1:0-5012 GCA_035640835.1 Bryobacteraceae bacterium | reverse complement strand
CTCGATCGCGCCGAACATGCTCTTGAGTATATGAGGCCCTTGCTCTTGCACAGGGCCCCACGGTCAGCGCCGCTGAGGGTTTGGTTCCAGTTTTAGGACTGAACCTTACGGACCAGGCTCCCGCGAAGGCTGGCGCGTTCTTCGGGAGTCGCACGAACAAAATCCCCTGTCGACTTGGCTGGCGGCTTCCGCAGCTTTCCTTCGGCGATCTTCTCCTCAATCGCACGATTCTGAGCGATGCGAGCAGCAGTCCGTTCGGCAGGAGTCATCAAGTGGAATGGCTTGTTCATCAATTACCATCATCGCTCATGGGCGTCCTGCCTACCCACTAGCCTTGGTGAGTGATGCGGCCCGGTCGTCTCACGAACGCCGGCCACTATCAACAAAGCCTCCGGCCACCAGAGGTCCGCCTTGGTAGCATTTCTAAGCGGAGTAGGGCGGCTGATTTGGCGGCCGCAGACCCGCAACAATATTCGTGATGACACGACGTAGTATCTGCAAGCTTCTTGCCGCCTCGGCGCCTCTAGCCCTTTCGCGTGCCACCGGGCGCGGTATGTTTCCCGCTCTGAATAGCGTCCTGGTCTCGGGACGAGTTCCCTGGCCGGATTTCGCCCGCCTGGCCGCGAAGGTTGGATTTCCGGGAACTGATGTCAATCTCAGCGCGGCGATGAAGGAGGGCGCTCCGGCTACCGTCGAACTTCTTAGAAGCTTAAACCTTAGACCTGCAGCACTGGATTTTCCGGTCGATTTCCGCACGACCGATGCTAATTTCCAGGCTTCGCTCGCCAAGCTCGAGCCCGCGTCCCAATTTGCCGCCGCCATCGGTTGTCCACGCATGGTGACCTACATCCTTCCAGCCTCAGACACTCCGAAGGAGCAGCTTCTTCCGGTTTACAGGGATCGTTTCGTTCAGAGCGCCCAAATCATGGCGCGCCACGAAGTGCGGTTAGGACTGGAGTTCCTGGGCCCGCTCCATCTTCGAAAGGAGAAGCCCCACGAGTTTATCTGGCGAATGAACGACATGCTGGCGTTTGCGAAAGAGTGCGGGAGCAACGTCGGGCTGCTTCTCGACACCTGGCACTGGCATCATGCGGGTGCGACAACGGAAGACATCATCAGGGCCGGGCGCGACCGCATCGTGCACGTTCACTTCAATGATGCTCCCGACCTGCCGCCTGATCAGATCCGCGACGATCATAGGCTTCTACCGGGTGAAGGCGTGATCAACTTAGTTGGGTTCCTCCAGGCGCTTCAAAAGATCGGATACTCGGACGCACTAAGCGTCGAAGTCTTTGGTCGCTTAAAAGACGAAGCTCCGGAGCGAGCCGCTCAGATGGGCTTAGAAGCAACTCGCAAGGTATTCGCGAAAGCCGGAATTCCACTTTAAGCGAGTTATGACCATTTACGAACAACTTCGTTTCGGAGATCGCATCGAGTCCGCGCATAAAGCTTTGCTGAGCATCTCGGAGGAACATGCATCGGATACCTTTCGAGAAGGCGGCTGGACGCGCAAAGAGATCCTGGGACATCTGATCGATTCGGCGCTCAATAATCACCAGAGGTTTGTCCGCGCAGCGCTCGATGGCAGCTACGAGGGGCCGAGTTACGCCCAAGCTGACTGGGTCAATATCCACGGCTACGGTTCAATGCCGTGGGCGAGCTTACTCGAACATTGGCGATTACAGAATCGCTTGTTAGGCGAAGTGATCCGGCACATACCGGAGGCGCGTCTCGAAACTCCCTGCCGTGTCGGAAGCGATTCCCCCGTGACTCTGCGTTTCCTCGTTGAAGACTACGTTCAACATCTCGACTATCACCTTCGACAAGTGTTGAGCACGAGTTGAAGACGCTCAGTCTCTGATCAGCTTCTTCACTTCTCGCTCAATAGCGTCGCGTACCGCTTCCCGAGCTTCTTCGTCTTTGTATTGATGCCGTGGCCAGAAGAAACCTCGCAGGCCGTCTTTTCTCCTGCGGGGGACTATATGAACGTGGAGATGCGGAACTAACTGGCTCACGCGGTTGTTGATGGCTACAAACGTACCCTCAGCATCCATTGCCGCTTCGACCGCTGCAGCCATGGTTTGTGTTTTCTCCATCATCGGGCCGGCGAGCGTCACCGGAAGGTCCGTCAAAGTCGGGTAATGCTCACGGGGAGACAGAAGAACATGCCCCGGGAAGAGAGGATCGATATCCAGAAAGGCTATAACGTTCTCGTCCTGATACACCACATTCGCAGGAATTGTACCCGCGATGATCTTGCAGAAGATGCAACTGTCGTCAGCCACCCTCAATATGGTAGTTCAATCGCCCGCGCTGGCTCCTGCCGGAGGTAAAGTAGCCGGGCTATAGTCTCCCACCCGGTTAACTTCGAGGCGCAACTCACCGTTCTCTTCTACCTCGAACGCTTGCACGAATTTCGCTCCCCACACCATTTGGTCGTATCGATATGAGAAACGCGAGTTCACTACCTGGCCGAAAGATTCGTCAAAGGCTTTCATGGTCACCAAGACCTCTGCCTGTGATTTCTCGAGATCATCTTTCGTTTTTCCGAAGAGTGGGCTGCCTTCTGTGATCGGGTGGACAACCGTCCAGGTCAGCGGGAAAAACAGTATCTCCCGACGTTCGAGGTCAAGCTGATCGAATCTGCGCACCGGTTTTCCGCTTTCACCTTGCACCGTCATCAGCAACAGCCGGGCCTCTACATCGATCAAATTATTTGACCGCCGGTTCACGACTCGGAATTGCAAGCTCATGCCGTCCTGGTAGGGTGCAAGTAACATCTTGGGGCTGAAGCCAATGCGCGCGGACGGCCGGGAAAAACGACCGAAGAGAAGCCCCGTGGCGATGGCAAAGGTCATGAGTCCCGCCAAAGCTTCGATCGCGGCTAATGTATTCGCAGCCGGTCCTATTGGCCACATATTGCCGTACCCAACGGTCGTCAGAGTATGTGCACTGAAAAAGAATGCATTCACAAACTGCAGCCACTCCGTAGGGGCATCGGCCCCTTTTAGATTGTCGATTCCGATTGTCATGTAAGCCGAAGCGAACACAGTGTTCACGACCACATACGCAATGGAGACAATCACCAGAAAACGCATCCACGAGGCGTTGATCAGGTACAGGTAAGGATGCGCATCGCGCCAAGTAGCGCCTGTCCGCCTTACATTGAAGCGCCCGTCCGGATTGATGGCACGCTTTAGAGTGCCGTCGTAGCGTTGAGTGAGGCCAGGGTCAAAGCTCGGCTTTTGCATCTCTGGTAATTTTGCATCTCCTCTTTCAATACCCGAGTATTTGCGAGACTGACGAAGCGCTTGTTCTTGTTACCCTGTCGTTGATGGCACGCACCGCATCAAGCCCGGTAGCATTGGGCACCCCGGCTCCCTCATTCGCCCTACCGGACATGATCTCCGGAAAGACGATAACACTCGATACGTTCGCCGATATGCACGGCTTACTTGTCATGTTCATCTGCCGCCATTGCCCTTTCGTGAAACACATTCAGCTCGAACTCCCCCGGCTTGGAAACAATTACGCCGGCCAGTCACTCGGAATTGTGGCAATCTCTTCGAATGATGCAGTCGCATATCCAGATGATGCGCCCGACAGCCTGAGAGAAATGGCCACCGAGCTCGGTTTCAACTTCCCGTTTTGTTTTGACGAAACACAGGACGTAGCCCGGAGCTTCGACGCGGTCTGCACGCCTGACTTTTATCTTTACGATCAGAATCGCCGGTTAGCGTATCACGGTCAACTGGATGATAGCCGTCCCGGCAGTTCTGTCATTCTCTCGGGACGCGATCTTCGGAACGCGATCGATGCGCTCCTCTGCGGACGTCCGATTCCCCCGGATCAGAAACCAAGCATCGGCTGCAGCATCAAGTGGAAGCGATAAGCTTGGCTGGCCCTAGTGACGGAATTGGAACACGATCGTGTGCTCGCTGGCGATGCTCTTGCCATGCAGTGAAGCGGGTTCAAAAACCCACTGCCTGGCTGCAATCAGTGCCGCGCTCCTGAGGATTGGACCGAACTTCTTCTTGCCTTCGACAAGTCGAGCGTCGACAACACGGCCCGACTCGTTCACCTTCACGAGCACGCTCAGCTCTCCTGCAGAATCCGCCAGCCCTGCTGGCTGTAGATCGCTGATTTTCGGAAGCACCTGTTTCACAGGGCGCGGCGGCCGATAGATGAGCACAGGCTGTGCGCCTGGGGGACTGACCTGCTTTGGCTCTGCTTGAGCTGGTGTTGGAATTTGTGGGGCAGAGCCCTTGCCAGGCTCCATCTGTGCCGGAACAATTTGTCCGGCAGGTACCGGCGCGACTGCAGCCTCCCGCGTGTGCGTCTGCTCCGCAGGAGAACCGGGTGTCGCATCGGACGAAGAAGAATCCGCTGTCTGTCGGACTGGCGGAGCGCTCGGCGGTGCCATATTCTCGGCCACCTGGTTTGCCGGCTTTGAGTTCGATTGGGATGAATTACCCGAGGGGGCTCCGCTCACTGGAGCGTCCGCCGTTGCGCCACGCGGAGTACTCGCCGGATGAAGATCAGCCGACGATTGTGCGGGTGCAGAATCGGGCACTCTGCCAATTCCATTCACAGATCGATTAGCAGCACGGAGATCTTGCGTTCGCGATCGCTTGTGTCTCGGCTGTATCGGCACAAGACGGGACGCATCGACCATTTTTTTCCCGCCGACTTGCAATTGATTTCCCGGCATTCTGGCGGTTGGAGAAGCCGGTCTGACATCGGGCGTGTTGTCGGGCGGAATGCTGGGCTGTCTCGCATCAAGGACCGTCGCTTTCGAGTTACCCAGAATGCGCATGGTCTCGCTCATACTCTGTCCTGCGGCTCCGTGCACCTCAAGTCGAAACACAACGTCGTCTGTCGTCGGAAGATAAAGAATCGATCCGGTTGCCATTTCGGCGGCACTTAGGCGAATTTGGCGATCGTCAGGACCATCGTTGATCTCGAGAATTCCCTCCTTGGCGTTTCGAACAGCAGGACTATTTCGGTTCCAG
>DASQVJ010000153.1:0-6962 GCA_035640835.1 Bryobacteraceae bacterium | reverse complement strand
CAGCTTTTGAAGACGCGGAATGCGATCAGCGATGCCAAGGACCAGGTGGCGACTGCCAGTGAAAAACTTAACGACGTGATGGGCCGCGACATACATACGGCGTTTCGCGTGGCGGATATCAGCAGCGCAGACAGCGAAGTCGAGACGCCTGAAACGCTGGAACAACGAGCCGTTAAAAACCGCCCCAATTTACAGAAGGCGAAGCTGCAAGTCCAGCAAGCGCACTACGACGCGCGCGCGAAGAAGGCCGAATATATCCCCGAGATAAGCGTCGGGGTCATTTACGGTACCACAGCAAATCTCGCGAATACGTTGCCAAGCAATATCGCTGTGGCGGGCTTGCAACTTACTTGGGAACCGTGGGACTGGGGACGCAAGCGGCAAGAATACGCCGGGAAACTAATCAAGGAAGAGCAAGCCAAAGTTGCTGTTGGCGCGACAGAGCGTTCGGTTCTCCTTGAGGTCAGAACAGCTTCGCGGCAGTTGGAAAATACCCGCCGGCAACTGGCGTTGAGCGATGCAACGGAACGCACCGCGCGGCAGAAGCTCAAAGAGGTCCAGGATCAGTTCAAGCGCGAAGCTGCTTTGAGCAAAGATTTATTTTCCGCACAGTCAGATCTGGCTTCTGCCGACAGCCGGCAGCAACAAGCTCTCGCGGCATTTTGGCAGGCCAGAGCGGATTTAAAGAAGGCGATTGGAGAACAATGATGCGTGTTTTACTGGCAACTTTCAGCGTTACGGCCGTTTTGCTTCTGACCGGCTGCACCAAGGAAGAAGCTGCTGCGCCAGAGCCGGTTCCGGTGAAGGTCGAGACTGTGGCCACTCAGGACGTCCGGCCTGCCTGGCGTTACTCCGGCGAGATTCGGCCGGATACCGAAGTGCAAATGGCATTTAAGGAACCGGGCTATATCGCCGCCCTTCATCAAACAAGGGGCGCCGATGGACGGTTGCGCGATATACAAGTTGGCGACGAGATTCCCGCCGGAACGGTGTTAGCGCACCTCCGCCGAAACGATTACGAAGCGTCTCTCAACACAACAGTGGGCCAGGAGCAATCGACGCAAGGTGCGCTCGCAGCTTCGCAAGCCCAGCTCGATCAAGCCAAAGCCGACCAGATAAAGGCGGATCGGGATTTTGAGCGTGCCCAAGCGCTCTATGCCGTGAAGGCAATGACGCGTCCGAATTACGACGCGGCAGTGGCGGCCCATGATGCCACGACGGCCAGTGTGCAAGCCGCCATCCAACAAATCGAGGCACACCAGGGGCAATTACGTGCCGCTCAATCGGATATCGTCTCCGCCAGAATCAAGTTGGGCGATACCAACCTGATCGCGCCCATGCCGGGAGTGATTGTCGAAAAGGATGTAGAGCGCGGCGATCTGGTTGGCACCGGAACACGTGCATTTATCCTCGATGATATTCGCGTGGTGAAGGTAAATTTCGGCGTTCCCGACAACATGCTTTCCCATTTCAAAATGGGCTTGCGCTTGCCGGTGCAAATAGAGGCTCTGGGGCGGACGCTGATGGGCCGTGTCACGGAAATTGCCGCTTCGGCCAATAGTCAGTCACGCGTTTTCAATATCCAGGTGACTCTGCCGAACCGTGATCGCTCGCTCAGAGTCGGCATGATCGCCAGTGTCCGCATCGATCAAGGGAATCCCCAAACCGTTCCGGTACTACCCATGACGGCCTTGATCACGGCGGAATCGGGAACGAACAACTATTCCGTATTCACCATTCAGGAACGCGATGGAAAGCAGTTTGCGCAGTTAAAGAGCGTGCGGATTGGGGAAGCCGTCGGCAAGTCGGTGGTGATTAATGAAGGCCTCTTATCCGGTGAACGAATCATAGTGAACCGGACAAATCAATTAGCTGACGGAAGCTTGGTCCGGATTCTCGACTAAGAGAAACAAAAATGGCACACGCACATAACGATTCGTCCATCGAGAAAAAACAGAACCTGGCGCGCTTCTTTGTTGAGCAGAAGCACATTGCCTGGGTTGCGCTTGTCGTTGCACTCCTGTGGGGATTCTACGGATGGAAAAGCATGCCACAACGCAAGGACCCCGACGTTCCAGTTCGCCAGGCCCTGGTGATCGTTCCCTGGCAGGGAACATCGGCCGAACAGATCGAGCAACTGGTCACCAGAAAGATAGAGCAAACCATTGCTTTGAATCAGTGGGTGACAGAGATAAAGGGCACCTCCAGAACCGGGTCGGCGATGATTCAGTTCGAGCTGGACGAAAAAGGAGGCTACGACAGGGATAAGGAACTCGATGACGTCAAGATCAGGTTGGATGGTATCAATGATCTTCCGCAAGGCGCCGGTCCGATTAACTATGTGAAAGATTTCGGCGACACAGCGGCATTGATGCTCACCGTCGCCAGTCCGCCCGCCGACCCTGCTCAGGTAGCATGGATGAGCAAACTCGTTGAGGCGCGTATCCGCGAAGTTCGGAGTGGGCGGACTTCATCCGGAGCACCCCGATCTTCGTTTGTCGTCGTTTATCCAAAGTCTATCGACTCCGCCGAAGTCGACCGTGCGGTCGCGTGGGCGGCCCCGCAGTTAGCAAATCAGCATCTCGTTTCTGATGTAAAGCTGTTCTCGGGAGCAGGGTTCGCAGGGGCAGATTTCGCAACGAACCTGAGCAGCTCCGATCTGGGAGCTGCAGTGTCTAAGCTGATCCACGACCACATGCAGTCCGACGAGTTTCACCCCGACGCCTGGAAGCCTGCCATCATTTGCGAACCCGAAACAACCGCAGCGGCGCTTCAGGCCGTCGCAGATGATAAGTACACCTATCGCGACCTGGACGATTTCACCGACACGATTCAGCGCAGTCTCAAAACTCTGCCGATTGTATCCAAAGTAGAGCGGTCCGGCGTCTTGTCCGAGAATGTGTTCCTTAAGTTCTCGCAGGAGCGCCTGGCGCAGTACAAGCTCACACCCTCGGATCTGCCAGAACTCCTCAAGACGCGGAATCTTGCCAATGCCGGTCAGCCGCTCAATGCCCTAGGGCGCACACTCAACGTCCACACGACGGGCGAGTTCAAAAGTCCGGATGACCTTCGCAGCGTCATCATCGGCAAATCGCCCAGCGGGACGCCCCTGTACTTGCGGGATCTGGTGGACATTGACCGAGGCTATGAAACGCCGGCCTCTTACCTCAATACTTTTACGCGACGCGACCAGAAGGGTAAATGGATCACCACGCGCTCCATCACGCTCTCCATCCAAATGCGGAAAGGAGAACAGATTGGTGTTTTCGGCAACCTGGTGGACGCGAACCTGCAGAGTATCCGGAAATCTTTGCCGGGAGACTTAGTTCTGGCCAGAACGTCGGACCAGCCCTTACAAGTGCACGACAAAATCGAACTCTTCAGCCATAGCTTGATCGAAGCCATAGTCCTGGTCGTTATCGTGGCTCTGGTCGGCTTTTGGAGCTGGCGGACAGCCTTGCTGGTGTCGGCGGCAATTCCGATCACACTGGCGATCACTTTCGGTATCATGAACACCCTCGGGATCGATCTGCAACAGATTTCGATCGCCTCGCTGATTATCGCGCTAGGGCTCCTCGTCGACGTGCCGGTAGTCTCAGGGGACGCGATTGTGCGCGAACTGGGCGAGGGCAAGCCGAGATCTGTCGCGGCATGGCTGGGCCCAACCAGGCTGTTTAAGGTCATGGCCTTTGCCACCATCACGAACATCGCTTCCTACCTGCCGTTCCTACTGCTACCAGGAGATACCGGTAAATTTTTGTACAGCCTGCCAGTGGTAATTAGTTGTTCACTGCTGGCCGCGCTGCTGGTATCGATGACTTTCGTGCCGCTCATTAGTTCGTTTTTGCTGAAGAGCAGGCCCGAGACTCCGATCGAGGAAAGGCGGAAGCGTGGCTTCACGGGCTGGTACTTCCGTATGTCGAAGAAGTCTATTCAGCACAGGAAGCTGTGCCTGACATGCTCGCTTATTCTGCTGGTGGCGGGTGCTGTTATATTCTCCAAGCTGAAACCGCAGTTCTTTCCGAAAGATCTTCAATACTTCTCATACCTGGACGTGTGGTTGCCCGAAGACTCTGAGGTAAGTGCCACGCGAGAGGTCACCCGGCAGGTGGAATCCATCGTGAAGCGTGTGTCGGAGGAGTACGGCAAGGCCCATGCCGAGCACGGTCATCCAAAGGACGTCCTGTCATACATGACCTCGTTTATCGGCGGAGGCGGTCCGCGTTTTTGGCAAAGCGCCACGCCGGAGGACAGGCAAACCAATTACGCGCAGATCCTTCTGCGAACCAAAGATCCGCACGATACCACGCCCCTACTCGCTCGTCTGCAGCCGGTACTGGACGCGCAAGTCCCCGGGGCCATCGTTGATACGCGGAGCCTCGAAACAGGCAAGTCGTATGGAATCGCTGTTCAGGTCAGAGTTTCCGGAGAAGATATGCGGGTGCTCCAAGCCGAAGCCGCAAAACTGAAGAAAATCTTCCGCGACATTCCACTGGCCGCGAGAGTTCGAGACGATTGGGGCGAGCCAACTCCGAGGGCGGTGGTTCACGTGAATGCAGATCGCGCCAACCTCTCGCGCATCACAAATGCAGATGTTTCGAATTCCATCAAAGCCGCGCTTTACGGGGTAACGTCCGGAGTCTTGAGAGAGGGGGACAAGCAGATCCCGATTGTGGGACGCCTGCGTGTGGAAGAGCGGGCGCAACTCTCAGACTTGCACAGCCTGTACGCGTTCTCAACCCAAGGTGCGCCTCCCGTTCCGCTCCAGCAAGTCGCGACCATTTCCTTGCAACCGGACAGGCCGAAGATCAAGCGCTTCGATCAGTACCGGACGGTAACCATACAGTGCTGGCCGGCGGAAGGGCATTTGCCTTCGGAAGTGATTGCGGCCGCTATGCCCAAGCTGCAAGCGTTCCAGAAACAGCTTCCCGCTGGATTCATTTTCCGTTTCGCGGGCGAATACAAAGAACAGGTGAGCGGATTCACGGATCTGACGACCGTGCTGGTGATTTGTGTGTTCGCACTGTATTTGGCGCTGCTGGCCCAATTCCGACATGCCGTGAAGCCGCTGATTGTATTTGCGGCCATTCCGTACGGAGCTACCGGGGCCATCATTTCGCTCGCCATCATGGGGCAGCCATTCGGGTTCATGGCGTTTCTCGGACTCATCAGCTTGATCGGCGTCATCGTAAGTCACATCATCGTTCTGTTTGAATTCATCGAGGAGCGAAGAGAAGAGGGCGAGGACTTGGAACTGGCGCTGGCCGATGCCGGCATTCTGCGTCTGCGGCCGGTGATGATCACGGTGGCGGCGACCGTGATCGCGCTATTTCCGCTGGCGGCACACGGTGGTCCACTTTGGGAGCCACTTTGTTATGCGCAAATCGGTGGTCTGACGATCGCCACTTTCGTGACGCTCGGGCTGGTTCCGGTTCTCTACTCCTTTGTTGTGCTGGATCTCAAGCTGATCCGGTGGGAGCAACAAGAGAAATCTGCGTCCACAGCTCCGGAGATTGAGCCGGCGATCGCTGCAACCTCGGACGTACTTGCGTGATGACCATGGAATTCTGGATCGATCGTTCAGTACGCGACAGCGTGGGAGTCGCGGCCTTAATTCACCGCGAGCATGTAAACCCAGATTCTGCTGGCACCGTCGGCCGGGTGGCTAAAAACTGGCGCCGTAGGATTTCTGTTGCGACGAAACGCGCATACCCGAGAACCCGCGGCGCCCAGTACTTATCTGAGTTGCTTTTTTAGCGACAGCAATGAATCTCGGGAGTTTCAGTAATGCATGCACTTAGCATCGCGGCCATCCTGGTGACCGCCACTCTTATACTGCAGAGCATTGGAATGGCGTTGCTCATCTCATGGGGACGCACTCGTTTCCCGCACGTCAAGAGGATCGGTCGAGTCCGCGGCACTCTGCTCATGTTACGGATCACAGGCATGTTGCTGGTCCTGCACGTTCTGGAGATTCTTCTGTGGAGCGGATTCTATCGTTGGCGCTGTTTTCAATCGTGGGAATCGGCATTTTATTTCTCCGCTGCAAGCTATTCGACCGTCGGCTACGGAGATCTCGTGCTGCCTGCACGGTGGCGGATACTTGGACCTCTTGAAAGCATTACTGGTGTCCTGATGTGCGGGCTTTCGGCCAGCTTTCTTTTTGCAGCGGTAACTCGTCTCGTGCAGCACGAGGAACAGTACGAAATCGACTCGGGCGAACTGCACTCTACCATGGGTGAGCCGCCCCGCAGCGGCATATTCCGAGGGGATTGAGGTAGTGCCGGCGGGCAGAAGCCTCCAACCTAGTCTGGTCCTGACCAACAAAAGGGTTCGCGCCCTCCTCCTTATCTGTATGAGTTCACGAATATTACTAGGATTGTGCGTCGGTATGGGCATCGTCACCAGCATGCACGCCGAAACGATTGCGGCCGGCACCGCCATTGCCGTGCGCACCGATACACAAATCGATGCGCGCGACACGGGCAAGGGACGCGTTTACCCGGGCGTAGTGGACCGCGATGTCTATGGCTCCAACAATAGGATTGTCATTCCCCGCGACTCCGACGTTGAGTTGATGGTGCGGGACACCGGAAACCACACGCTGGCTCTAGAGCTGGAGGCCATCGTGATCAAGGGAAAGCGGTACAGCGTTGTGACGTATGAAGTTACGAAGCACGGCGAGGACAAAGATGGCGTCGGCGCTAATAACCGGACGGCCAAGCATGTCGGAGGCGGTGCCTTGTTAGGGACTATTGTGGGAGCAGTCGCGGGCGGTGGCAAAGGGGCAGGGATCGGCGCTTTGGCCGGGGGAGCCGCCGGCGCGATCGGCCAAACGGTCACGCGCGGCAGCAAGGTTCACGTTCCGGCAGAAACCGTCCTGACGTTTCAATTGCAGCAGCCACTAAAAATCGTGCCCGATAAGGCTCACGTCAAGGATGGACAGCATCACCGTTCTGAAC
>DASQVJ010000152.1:0-10468 GCA_035640835.1 Bryobacteraceae bacterium | reverse complement strand
AAATCGTCCGCCGTACTCTGTAATTTGTCCGGGCCGCCACTAAGGAACGTCACTACGGCATACGGGCCGCTGATGGAAAATCTCGCGTAATATGCTTGCATCCACGGGTCCTGCACCTGCCGAAGAGCATGGCCCACGATCCGGTGAAGGGAAGCATCGTCACGCGGAAATTCGAGCGTTTCCATATAGTGCTCGTTGATAGCCTGCACAACCGGCGCAAGCCCCTTCGACACCCCTTTTTCAAAGGCCTCCTGGATCTCCTTCATTACGTCGCGCGCGCTGTTGACGAGAGATCCTGCATCCGGTGACAGAACTTCCGCAACAAGTTGTAGGTCCACATCATGAATGCTGGCGGGGTCCAGGTTCAACAAGTCGGCCTCGGTAATGCCACCCAGGTTCACCTGCCTTGAGTCCGGCCCCTCGAACCAGTGCCTGCGACCGAATGCACTGTCAGTGGACGCCCGCTCCAGCACGCTTTGATCAACGATGGCGATTCCTAAGGCAGCTTGTGAGGAGGCCTCGAACTGAATGGTCGCAGTATCGCCAGGACGGTAAGCTGGCTGAGCCGGCGTAGCTTTTATCACCAGGTCGGTTGAACCCGGAAAATACACGCGCCGCACGGGTAGCGTGTCCCTGGCGGTCGCTGTCGCGACGCCCACATTCAACGCTCGACCGAAGCGTTTGTCGTACGGGATTTCGACGGCGACCCGGCCGTTATTGAGGCGCACGCTTTTCGTGAAGACAACCTGGTCCTTGTCGTTGAATGCAATGAGGAGGACCGGGTGTTCGGGTTTCGCAGACCCAATGACGCACTTGACCGCTTCTCCCGCGCGATATAAGGTCCGATCCGTGCGGAGCCAGATGAGCGTCGGCTCCCTCCGGTAGGGTGGTAGCCCGCTGGCGGAGGGGAGATCCATGCGTGCACGTAGTCCATTGTCGGTAGTGGCTCGGATCTCCAGACTCTCCGCTTCGTCATCTGGTTTGGCCGCGGGGAGGTCAATCCGCGTCAATCCAAATCGATTGGTTCTGCCCCGGCCCAGCACGGAGCCAGCATTCCCTATTTCGACCTGGCTGCGCAGAGGTGTGCCGTCAGGAGAGTAGGTAGTGATGTAAAGGTGTCGTCCGGCGGCATTGCTTTCTTGACGGATCGCGTAGATGTGTACCGGGTCCCGCGAGATCCGGAGGTCGAATTTGCACTGTTCGGTCCGATTCGTGGACAGATCGGTGAGGAAGGCGATGTAGTGATGGTCTTCGAACTTCTGGGAGGCAGCAAGCTTTGCAGTGGTGTCCAGGGTAGCGCTGAACCGTCCGTGGCTATCGAGAGCGCCTTCCGCAATAGCCTTATCCTCCTCGTTTGCCTTAACGATGCGGACCTTACCGCTGCTCACCGGCTTGCGGAACAAATACTCTCCGCGGATCTCGACGTGGGCCGGCTGATTTATTAAGTAGAACGGGCGGTCTGGGGCCACGGCTACTCGAAACGAGGGCAATTCGTACCTGCGTATGCTCACCTGGTGCAGGAAATAACGGTCGGTCTCATCGGTTTTGAGATTAATCGTGTAACGACCTGGCTCGACGCCTTGCGGGATCTCCCAATCGGTGGAAGCGATGCCGAAACGCGAGGTTTTGATCTTGGCGTTGAAATTCAGTTCGTCGGATTCATCGACAATGCGGAGCTCGAATTCGCGGCCTTCTTCGGCCCGGCCACGTTCGTCCAGGGCGAGAATTCGCAGGTGCATCGTTTGCCCCGGCTGGTAGATCGGTTTGTCGGTGTATCCACGAATTTGCTGCTTTTTATTCGGGAGCGGAGTGGATTCGGCATCGGCCTTGAAATCGCCGATTTGACCAGTGACGTCGATTGTTCCTTCGTCGTCCGGTTCCCTGGTCACGTGCAGGAGGGCAATGCCGTCCTCGCCGGTGACAGCGGTGGCTTGGTCGGATGTCACCTCTACGCCAGGAATTGGTTGCCCGCTCAAGGGATGCGCAGCTAGCACGCGCACCTCGAATGGCTGATTCGGTGCAGGGAAGCCTGCCGTTAGGACACTGAGTGCGAATGCATGCTTCGCGATGTTTGGCAGACTCAGTCTGCCGGAGACGGGCGCGAATGCAGTGTAATTCGAGCTCGTGGGAGAAACCAGATATTCGAGGCGCTCGACCAGCGGGTCGCACTTATCGCAAAGCGGATGTGGGATGGATACGGCCGAATTGCCAGGTGGAAGGGTGACGTCGCGTTGCCCTTTCCCATCGACCTGTCCGTCAGGGCTAAGCCATTGCAGGCTGACCCGAACGTCGACCGTCTGCGGCCCCAAGTTGTTGAAAGCGAGCGAAATCGTGGTGTGCCCGTCCACGAGTACGGCACGCGTAGCCGGCTCCACGACCGATAGCTGAGCCAATGCATTCATCGAGCAAAGAAACAGAGCTAATGCGGTCGAGAGCCGCATAATGGATTGCTCCTCAACTTTTCACTGATTGGTAAGTCACACACCACTCTATCCCAGGAGCGCGCAATCGCCCTGCCGTTAGAACGACAAGTCAGATCAGGGGAGAATGGGCGTGTTTCGTCGTGCATTCAGATGGCGACCCTCCTCGCCTCGGTGCATGTCCCCAAGAAGCCTGTTATCGCGCAGTATCAAGAAAGAGTAAAAAAGGACTACGCAAGTGATCGAATACGCGGTTCTCAGAGGCAAAGTTTCCGGCAGTCACCGGGCGGAAGACGTTCAGCGAATGGTTCGCGAGGCGGGCAATCGCAGTTACACAAGTAATCACTTCCACATCATGGTGGACGCCGACGGGAGAACTTGGCGATGTCCCGTAAATGTGCGATCCCAAGACGGCTCCGAGGTGTGGTTCAAGATTCGTGACACTTTTACCGAACATCCGATTCTGACCGACCTTCCGGATTTGCCCACCGGGCTCACGCGGCTGCCAAATCGACGGCCAGGGAGGACTTTGGATTTCGTCCGCGAGCCGTTGTTCGATCGGTTCACGATGCGGCACCTGCCACTAGGTGTGGCGGGTTCGAACAATGACGTGCAGGATCATGTGGAGTTGCATGTCCAGCAAGCGATAAACCAAGCTGACGCTGAGATTTTCGTGTTCGGCAGTTTCTGGGAGGCAAGACAATTCCCGCCCGACGAGGTCCTGGGAACTCAAGATGGGGTTCACGATATTCACATGAACCAGGGCAACGATCGCGGGCACACGAACGACGATGGCGTTTGGCAGGATGGCGGCGTGATCCTTTCGTTTCCGAGTACAGGACGCTTCGTTGGCATCTTCCTCGCGTTCAACTCGCAGGTTTGGTTCACGGATAACCAGAACGGGCACCGCTTGCGCGGCTTTGCCGAGGGCCCGCTGGTGCAGGGTACTGCGCCGCAGCCTGGACCTGCACCTGAGGAGCCGCCGGTAAACATCCGTGTGAAGATTGTCGCCGCACTGCTCAATCCCGACGGCGCAGATCAGGGCCGCGAGACCGTGACGCTGTTCAATGCGCATAATGCGGCCGTGTCCCTCAATGGCTGGCAGATCATCGACCGGCAGAATGGACGAGAGGTGCTCGGCAATATTACGTTGCCTCGGAATGAGGCGCGGACGGTCAGCCTTAGCGGCAACGGTGCGCAATTAAGCAATCGAGGTGGATCAATCCGGCTGCTGGACAATGCGGGTCGGCAAGTGCACGCGGTGACGTATACGGCCGCTCAAGCCCGGAGCGGTGAGATCGTTACGTTCTCTTAAGCAGTCGAATCCGAACAGAATGTGGAGCCGCAATGTCGTTCTATCAAAAGTTGTGGCACCCGCTCAGCGTTCCAGCAACTTGCGCAGGAAGACCAACTGCCCGAGGTGGTACGCGTTGTGATCGGCCACCAGGAGCGCCTCTCGCAGCAGGGTCTGGCCGGTGCCGTGGGGGATGCGTGCGAACAGGTCGTGCGCGGTGTCAGCGATGAGGGCACGCATCTCCCTCAAATCCATCTGAAACTGCTGCACTGACTGCTGCCACGCGTGCTCGCTCGGCGGTTCAGCCTCAGGCGGCCAGTAGTCGTCCGGGAACGTCCTCTCGTGGTAATCGGGATTTCGGCTGAAGTCGAGAATGTCTTCCTGCGCGAGGCGCATGTGTTCGAGGAGTTCCCAGGCCGAATGCGGTGCGCCTGCCGGCTTCGCACCACGTAATGCGGCGGGGAAATCAGCCACCGCAGCATCGAAGGAGATGTGAGCGCCTTCCATTGCGAGCAAGTTGTCCAGATGTCTGCGAAGAGAGGTGTCACCCTGGTTGCGCATAGCCTCAGTCTCGCAGGTTGGCGGCGGGCTCGGATCGGACATGAGTTGGCGTAGCCAGTAGAAAGCCAAGTTTAGCGCCCCATTCAGACTCGCGGACCGATTTTTTGAATCGCCTTACGTCATTCTGAATGGGAAGCGATCAGCGGGCGGTCGGGTCGCAAGCCTATCCAGCACAGGATCGCGATCACATTGAAGATCGCCGCAGCATAGAAATAAACCTCTACCGTGCCCGTCGTCTTCAGCAGCCATGGAAAGGCCAGCGAACTGGCAAATGAGCCGAGGGAGCCCATCGTGTTCATGGCGGCCGAAAGCGTCCCGGTGTAGTGCCAACCGATATCCGAAGAGGCCGTCCAGCTCGGGCTGAGCGTGAGATCAACTCCGAAGGTCGCAATTCCGAAACACACCACAAAGGCCAGCACCGAATCGAGTGATCCCGCAAATAGCAGGCAAATGGCGGCGAGCCCAAAGCCGCACGCGGCCGGCAGCGCGCGAGAGAGTTTCCAGTGCCCTCGCTTGTAGATCGCATCCACTGCAAGGCCGCTCAACCACGTCGCCATCGCCCCGCAGTACAGGGGAATGCTGGCATAGAAGCCTGCTTCCGCGGGCGTGAGACGATACCGTTCCTGCGCGTATGGCAGCAGCCACGAGAAGCAGATGAAGAACGTGAAGTTCGAGGCGAAGTACTGAAACAGGAGCAGATAGAAGTTACGGGACCCGAAGAAGTCGCTCCATGTTGCCTTTGGTGGCGGCGTATCGGCAGTCGCATGCGCCGGCGAACCGCTGCGGATGTAATCGAGTTCGAGTGCGTTGATACCGCTCTTCGTCGCGGGGTTGTCCCGAAACCAGAGGTACCAGAACACCGCCCACGCAATGCCCAGCACACCAAGGACCCAGAACGACATACGCCAGCCGAGGTGGGCTACGCTGAGCGACATAATGAACAGCCCGATAGCTGCGCCGAGTCTTGAGCCGGTGTTCAGCAGTCCCAAAGCGAGCCCCCGCTCCCGCACCGGGAACCAGTTGTAGATCGCGCGCGTGGCAGTCGGGTATGCGCCCGCTTCTGCCATTCCAAAGAGGAAGCGGAGCACAATCAGAGGCATGACCGTGCGCACCAGCCCGGTGGTGATCGTGAAGATCGACCAAATCACCACGACTGCAGTAAGAAACAGCCGCGGTCCATAGCGGTCCGCAAACCATCCCGATGGCACCATGAACAGTGCATAGCCGAGGGCGAAGGCACCGAACACCGCGCCGAAATCGAGGTTGCCGATTCCGAGTTCCTGCGACATCGCAGCCTTCGCAGAGGAGATACATACGCGGTCGACGATGGTTATGAACGAGAGCAGGAAAATCGCCGCCAGAACATAAACCCGCACTCGCGTGCGGTGCCGGATTCCCGTGGCTGCGCCTGTATCAAGCATCTGCTATGGACTCGGCACCTGCGACGCAGCCGGCGGGGCAGAATCGTTTGAGGAAACGCACACTCTCGGCGGCCCACTCCTCTTCCAAACGAATGCTCGCCTCTACGGACCCTTGATCAGGCGTCCACAGCTCGAGAATCAGATTGGGCGCAACGTTGGCGGCTTGCAATTGAGAAACAAGTCGCGGCACGTTCAGCATTCCCTGGCCGGCTGGTCGCCCCACTACTTGAAAGCCCATGCGAGAGGGCGCGCGTTCAATCGCAAAATCCTTGACATGCAGGCTGCGCACCCAAGGACCCAATTCTGCGATGAGCATGTCCGGCGTCTCAAGTGCACCGAGCGAGTTGACCGTATCGAGACAGACTCCGAGAGCGGGACTGCCGATCCCCCGAATCAAGTCCCCCAATTCACGCGCAGTGTATTGTTCGTAATTCTCGAGCGCCAGGCAAACGCCGGCAGCTTCATACTGCGGCAATGCTTCCGCAATCCAACGGGTCGCCTGGGCGACCTCCGGTCTGGAGCCAACATCGGCAATGAGCGATCGGATGAGGCGCGCCCCAAGACGGTCAGCGATCTCGAGGTGTTGAAGCAGATTGCGGGGCTGAACTCCAACCGTACCGATCTCGAGAGTGATGTTGGCCGCAGAGGCGACTCGGCTTAACTCATCGAGCTCGGCTCCGCTGAGAAGCTTCAGCGGCATGTTATCGGCGATCTGCACCACTTCCACGCCGAACGCGTTCGCCCGTTCAAGCAGGTGGAGCGGTGTCAACGGTGTTGCGGGTTTGGGATATCCTTTTACTCCCGCCGCCCAGCCGTACGTCCACGAGCCGATGCCTGGCTGCACTATTTCCGCCCCGCTCCCGGCGCGAGATCGAGCGTTGCCTTCTTGAGGATGAAGGCGTAATTGTTGCCCCCGAGCCCTGAGTACAACAGCCACATCGTCTTGCCGTCGGAACTCATCCACTTGGTGGGAAACCGGTGATGATAAGTGCGATCATTGCCGGACCAGTGGTCGTCATAATAGACCGTGCTCCACGGCCCCCACGGTTCCGGAGCTTCGAAGACCCCGAGAGATCCGTTATGAGGCCCCTGTCCGACGCGGTGTGAGGCCGTCAGAATGTACCGCTTGAGCGCTTTGTTGTATGCGAACGAGATGCGCTGAGTTCCGCGCGGATCGGTGAATATCGGTTTTCGCGCGCCGATGTCGCTGCTCCAGGTTGGCTTGCCCTTGGCATCCAGCCCCGAGAAAAACTGATATGCCCTTCTGTCGGCAACTTTGGTTTTCGGCACGCGTGCCATCACGACGTCCGGAGAGTAGTCGTAGGCATCGTTATTGGCTTGAGAAGCAATGTAAACGTACTCGTCCCGCGCGCCTGCATAATTCGGACCAAACTGCACGAACTCCGGGCATCCGAATGTATCTGCGAAGTGCCAGTCCGCCCATGTCCAGTTTTTCTGATCGTTCTTCGACCACGCCAGCCGCGAGTGGCGGTAATCGTTATTCACCTGGTAATTCCGGACGAACATGTAGATGGTCCGGTCCACCATGAGTTGGCCGCTCGACTTGATGCCTTTGTTACCCCAGCCCGCCGGCGTGTCCGCATCGCTCGGGACATCCTCCGCCTTGATTGAAGGAGGATCGCCTGTGATGCGCGCGAAGCCCAAGGTAAAGAACTGGTCGCCGCGTTTCTTGAAACCAGGCCCATCGCCATAGGAGACATGCAATGCCCCGTCATCGCCCCAAGTGGCCGGCCAGTTGTCCCCAATTCCATCCCTTCCGCCGTTACCCTCGCCGATGCGAACCACTCCAGGGTCCCAGGTCAGCTTTTGAATCACTTTGCTCTGCGGGTAAGGCGCACCCTTTGGGTCTGTGGCGGCGGAAGTCGCCAGAACACCAGCCAATAACACGGCGCAGCCAAATCGAATCCTCATGGTTACGTGCGTTCTCCTTTACCAGATAAGCTTCATTGCGAATTGGATCTCCCGCCCAGGAGCTGCTCCACGGATGACGCCGAAATCGGGACTGTTCAAGGCGGTGATCGGAGTGTTGAAGTTCGTGTTGTTGAAAGCATTGAAGAACTCGGTCCGGAACTGGTGCGTCAGCCGTTCCGTAATTCGCGTGGTCTTTGTCAGGTTGAAATCGAAATTGACGAACGATGGACCAGTGAACGTATTTCGACCCAAGTTTCCGGCTGCGTACCCGGTGGCGGGATCCACCATTGGTGTAGCGAAGCAGGATCGATTCAGTACAGGCACGAACAGCCCCGGCTTCTGGCCGGTGCCGGCATCGGCGCACAGCAGATCCGGCCGTTGCGTATGCACAGCATCGCCGATGTTGCCACCGGTGACTACCGTGTACGGCTGCCCCGAGTTGATGCGCGTCACACCGCCGACGCTCCAACCCGCTGCGTACCAACGATTCGAGCCGAGTGGCAGATCGTAGTAGTAGTCGGCCTTGAATTCGTGCCGTATGTCGAAGGCGGAACTGGCGCGCTGCATTCTCCGGTCATTCGTCTGAGGAGTTACGCCAGGGTCGTTCTGGCCGGCAAAGCCGAAGATGTCGTCAATCGCATGGGACCAGGTGTAGTAAAGATTGAACAAAAGGCCACGCGAGAGCTGGCGGCTGAATGTCGTCTGTAGCGAGTGATAGACCGAGTTGTTGAAAGAACCGCGGATCGTAATGGGTCCGAATGCAGGATTCTCTCTCGTGTTTCCGAGCAGGGGACGGTTCAGGTTGAAGGTGTCCTGGCCTATGATCCTGAGGCCGCGCGTGCCGACATAACCCACATTCAACCTCGACGTGGAAAACAGGGCTCTCTCGACGTTGAAGCTCCACTGGTAACCATAAGTGTTTTTCCAGTCCGGCGCGGGAAAGATCGGCGATGGTGCCGGTAGGTTCCTGAGCAGCGCGTCTCGCGTTATGAAACTGACGTCCGGGTAAGCGAGGCTGGGAATGTCGGCGGGCGTGAAGTACACGATTGGGCGCGTGTAGGCAGGATCGAACAGTTCTTTTGGAATCACGGGCGGCACATAGGTGGATGTCGCCGCCGTGGTCATCGCCGGATAGCTGCCTGCGTTGTACATGCCGAAGCCGCCGCGCAGCACAGTGCGCTCGGTCGCTTTGAATGCGAAGCCAAACCGCGGCCCGAAGCCGGTCAAATCACGCGGGATCAGTGGCTCCCCTGGCTTCTTGAACCGCAATTGAGAAAGCGGAAAAGCGGAGCCTTCGATGCCGACGACCCTTCCATACCGCTCATGTGGCCGGATGAAGTAATCCCAGCGAAGTCCCAGATTCAGTGTCAGGCGGCGGCTGGCTTTCCAGTCGTCCTGAAAATAGAAGCTGTAATTGCCGCTGAACCCGGCGTTCCCTCCGATGTTGTCTGTCTGATCGAGACGGTCGGGACGGTTGTTGAAGAAGTTCTGTAGCTGGTTTGGGCCCCCAAAGAACGTGAAAGCCGCGCCGTTATCCTGAATTCTGCTGTCCACCGTCCAGCGCAGCTCGAAACCAAATCCCAGATTGTGCGACCCACGGACGTGCGTACCGTCACCGGCGATCGTCTCCGACTGCGGATAGTCGTGCAAGTAAGTCGCGCCAGGGCTGAAGAGATTCTGCACGTTGATGCGTGGGTTCGGACCTGTGGTCACGCTTGCCGTGTACGGGCGATTGAAACCGACTCGTATGTTGCCCGTTGTGGCGGGGCTGAAGACATGGTTCCAGCTCACAGTAGCGAGTTCCTGCCGGCTTGGGCGCAGGTTATCGTTCAGCGGCGTGCCAAGTTGTGGCTGGGTCGCGTAGCTGTCGTGAATGTTGTATCGCAGGAAGATGTTGTCACCGCCCACGTAGTAATCCAAGCGTGCAGTGCCGATGTCCTCACGGATATCGGTGACGTCGTTGCGTACCAATAGTCCGAGTAGCGGATTCGAGGTCGGCAGGTTCGCGCGGGGGATGTAGTCCTTGACATATTGCTGGATGACGGGGCTTATGACGCTCGAGCGTCCCAGATCAGACAAGACCGTGAACGTATTGGTGCGGCCGGTCCTCCTCCTGGTCGCTTCATATCCGGCCCAGAAGAACAGCTTGTTGCGCAGGATTGGACCACCCGCGTTCGCCCCAAACTGACTGAATCGCAGCATAGGACGCCGCAGGCCGGCCGCGTTCGCCTGGGTAGTGTTCGCGTTGAGTGCATCGTTCCGGAAGAAGTAAAAGGCGTTGCCATGCAATTCGTTGGTACCGGACTTCGTGATGGTCTCGATGAATCCGCCGAGCGTCCGCCCGTACTTCGCGGAGAACGTACTCGAGTGCACCGTAAACTCCGCGATCGAATCCAGGCCGAGCGCAAAGGTGGATCGATCACCTGACATGACGATTCCGCCGATCTCACCCGTCTCAATGCCCGTCGCGTCGGTGCCGTCAACGGTGAAGTTGATCGCCTGTTGCGGCGGCGTACCGTTCATCACGAACGATTGTCGCGACGCAGCACCGCTATTGCGAACGCCGGGTTGGAGGCTCACCAGTTGGAGGAAGTTCCGGCCATTCAATGGGAGGTTCGTCACCTGGTGGGGAGTAAACAATACCCCGGCTTCCGCAGTGTCTGTGCGAATGACGTCGACTTGAGCCTGTACGGTGACTTGCTGTCCCGTGGTGGCGAGTTCAAGCTTCACGTCAAGCCGGCTCGTGGTGCCTACTGCGATCCGTACTCCCGTGCTCTTCACGGAGGCGAATCCGCTCTGCATGACGGTCAGATCATAAACACCCACTGGAAGCGCGGAAA
>DASQVJ010000151.1:0-5245 GCA_035640835.1 Bryobacteraceae bacterium | reverse complement strand
ACTTCGAGCCCCGATTCGGGACTCTCCATCTGAAGATCGCTCAGAACCAGCTCGTACTCCTCATGGTCCATCTTGTCAAATGCTTCAGCGGTGTTTGCAGCCGAGTCGACGCGATACCCCCCTGCTTCGAGTACCGTTCGGAGAGTTAATCGTGTCGCCGGATCATCGTCTACAACAAGAACTCGAGCTAGATCCAGACTGGCGCCGGGGCGACTGGTGTAATCCATGAGACTCTCCACTAATCGGTACAAGGAGGGAGGGGTACTAAGGTCGTTACACGACGAGTGCCCCACCTCGTAGCTATAGTTTAACCCAACCTTGTCAGAATCGAGCCTATGATTTGCGAGCACCCAGGCCTATTAGACGCGCTTTACAAAAGATTTGCAGGAAAAACACGCCTAAAAATGTAGTCTACATTTCTAATCTGCCGAGCCGTTGAGAATGCTTCCGAAAGCTTCTCTGGACCTAAGAGCTGTCGAATCTTTGGGTCTGCTTCCACCGAGGCCCGGAAATTGCCGTCGCTCTCCCACGCCTTCATGGCGTGCCCCTGTACCAGCCGGTACGCATCCTCTCGCGACATCCCGGCCGCCGCGAGATCCAGCAGGAGTTGACCCGAGAAAATCAGACCCTTCGTGCTTTCGAGGTTTTGGAGCATCCGGCGCGGGTTTACCGCCAGTCCGGAGATCAGCCAATCGGTCTTGGCGAGCAGGTAGTCCGTTAGAATCATGCTGTCCGGAAAAATCACTCTTTCCACCGACGAGTGCGAAATGTCACGCTCGTGCCACAGCGCGATATTCTCGTACGCCGCCTGAACATTCGATCGGACCAGTCTCGCCAGGCCGGAGATTTGTTCGCAAGTGACGGGATTTCTTTTGTGCGGCATCGCCGAGCTTCCCTTTTGCCCTGCGCCGAAAGGCTCCTCGGCCTCCCGTACCTCTGTACGCTGCAAATGCCGGATTTCAATCGCTATTTTTTCGCAAGTGGCCGCAACCAGGGCCAAAACCCCTAAGTACGCAGCGTGGAGATCGCGCGAAATCACCTGTGAGGCAATCGGTGCAGGGCGGAGATCCAAACGCTTGCAAATTCTCTCCTCGGCCTCGGGACCGATATGAGCGAAGGTGCCTACAGCCCCGGAGATCTTGCCGACCCGAATATCCTCGGCGGCCTCGAGCAGGCGCTTCCGATTCCGTGCCAGCTCGTCATACCAAAGCGCAAGCTTCAGCCCGAACGTGATCGGCTCCGCATGGACTCCATGCGTTCGACCGATCTGCACAACATCCTTGAACTCGAAGGCACGCCGCTTGACTGTTTCGAGCAACTGGTCGACACCGCGCAGCAGCACCCCGGATGCCTGCTGAATTTGCAAGGCCTGCGCCGTATCCACTACGTCGTTCGACGTGAGACCGTAATGCAACCAGCGTGCGTGCTCACCGGCGCCTGCAGCTTTCATTGATTCGGCGACCGTCGTGGTGAAGGCGATCACGTCATGCCGCACTTCGCGCTCAATCTCGTTCAGCCGTTTCACATCCACTCTGGCGTGTGCCCGTAACGCCTCCGCGGCCTCCCGAGGCACGGCGCCCATGTCCGCCAGCGCTTCCGCCGCCGCCAGCTCCACTTCCAGCCAGCAGGCATACTTGTTCGATTCGGCCCAGATGGAACCCATCTCCGGCCGCGTATAACGTGCAATCATCTGTCTGATTTCAGAATGGCAGAAGGAAGTTCATGCCGACAGCGGCCCGGCGTGCATTTGCTGCCAACTCGAACACTTCCGACCGGTCCCGCTGATTTGCCACCACCAGGCGAGCATCCGATCCCCTCCGCTGCAGAGCCCTCGCCGCTCCCAGCCGGACAATCTCCGGATGGTTGTTGTGCTCGCTCAAGTGTCCGAGTACAAGAGTCTGCAGATCGCGATCCATGCTCTCGAGGATGTACTCGCAGACCACGTCATTCGACAAATGGCCTCGGCGACCCATCACTCGCTGCTTCACCGACCAGGGATAGGGCCCAACCTTCAGCATGTCCAGATCGTGGTTCGACTCCAAGACCAGCAAGTCGGTATGCCGCAGGTGCACATGAATCGAATGCGGCATATAGCCAAGATCCGTCACCACGCCGACCTTCGCGCCATAACTGCGCAGCGTGAAGCCCACCGGATCCACCGAATCGTGTGGAATCGTGAAACTCTGCACTTCGAAATCGCCGATCGTGAATCGCGAGCCCGCCTGAAAATGCTCAATCCTGGGCTGCAAGTCTCCCCAGGTGATCGTCGGAGCTGCCAGGGGTGTCAGGTAGACCGGGATCTTGAACCTGCGCAGCAACGACACGAGTCCGCAGATATGATCCGTATGCTCATGCGTGATCAGCACCGCATCCAGCCGCGACGCACACTCGCCGATTTCGTTCAGGCGCCGAATGATCTCCCGCCGGGAGAGACCAACGTCAACCAGCACTCGCGTGTTTTCGGTGGCGATGAAGGTGCTGTTCCCTGCGCTGCTGCTTGCCAATACACAAACTTTGACGATGGCGGGCGACCTCCCTTCGAGGCGGTAACTCGTAGCATAGCGCGCCCGGGAGCCCGGAACAATCGGACCGGAAACATATCGGGCTCACTTTGTAAGTCTGCTCAAGCTCGCTTTTGTTTACCTTATCGACAACCGGGCGCGTTACACTAAGAGTTCGTATGAAAGCACGCGTGTTTGTGTCTCTCAAGCCCTCCGTGCTCGATCCACAAGGACAGACGATTCGATCGGCCCTGAACGGCATGGGGCACTCCTCGATCGCAGACGTCCGCCAGGGCAAGTTCTTCGACATCGCTCTCAACTCCTCGACCAAAGACGAGGCGGCGGCCGAACTAGAACAAATCTCGCGCGACGTACTAGCCAATCCTGTGATTGAAGAGTACCGAGTCGAGATTCTCGACTAGCTTTCCGATCGAATCCGAGCGCTCCGCACCTCTACAATGTCCCTATGTGCGGAATCATCGGTTACATCGGTTCTCGAGATGCTGTACCAATAATCCTGGACGGTCTCCGGCGGTTGGAATACCGCGGCTATGACTCGGCCGGCATCGCCGTCCTTGGAAGCGACTGCGACTTGAGTATCCGCCGAGCTTCCGGCAAGCTGCGGAACCTGGAAGACACCATCCGAACAAGCCCGGTCACCGGCGCGTACGGTATCGGTCACACCCGCTGGGCCACGCACGGCCGGCCAACCGAAGAGAATGCACACCCTCACCGCGACTGCACAGGCAACATCGTTGTAGTCCACAACGGCATCATCGAGAACTACCTGTCGCTGAAGCACGAGCTGGAAGCCGAAGGCCACAAATTCATAACCGAAACGGATACCGAGGTCATCTCCCACCTGGTCGAGAGATATTTCGACAGCAACCTGGAAGAGGCGGTCCGCAAGACCATCGCCCAGCTCCGAGGCGTCTTTGCGCTTGCCGTGCTCTCGAAGCAGGACCCCAACAAGATCGTCGCCGCACGCAACGGACCTCCTGTCGTTGTCGGGCTGGCGGACGGCGAGTATTTCGTGGCCTCAGACGTGCCCGCCATCCTGAGCCACACTCGCGACATGTTCTTCCTCTCCGATGGGGACATGGCAATCCTGACTCCCGACGGTGTCCACCTCACCGACTTCGGGGGACGCGCCATCAAGCGCCAGGTCTCACACATTCTCTGGGACCCGATTATGGCCGAGAAGGGCGGCTACAAGCACTTTATGCTCAAAGAGATCTTTGAGCAGCCCCGGGCCGTCCGCGACACCATGCTCGGGAGAGTCGGGCAGGAAACAGGTCGCGTGTTCCTGGACGAGATGGATATCTCGCCGAGGAACTTCAAAGAATTTCAACAGGTCAAGATCATCGCCTGTGGCACGAGCTGGCATGCGGCGCTTGCAGGCAAGTTCATGATCGAGAAGCTCGCGCGCATCCCCGTCGAAGTCGACTACGGCAGCGAGTTCCGTTATCGCGACCCGATTCTCGGGCCCGAGACTCTCACGATCGTGATATCGCAATCGGGTGAAACAGCCGATACTCTCGCGGCCCAGCGCGAAGCAAAATCGAAGGGTTCAAAGACGCTCGCGATCTGTAACGTCGTCGGATCCATGATCACCCGCGAAGCGGCAGGCACGCTGCTCACACACGCGGGACCGGAAATCGGCGTAGCCTCCACCAAGGCCTTCACCTCGCAATTGACCGGTCTCTTTGTGCTGGCGATGCATCTCGGCCAGACACGCGAGACCCTGCCCCTCGACACGTCGAAGTGTCTGGTGCAGGAACTCCTGCGCATTCCTGGCAAGCTGGAGACCGTCCTCTCCCAGGAAGATCAGTACGACGAGCTTGCCCGCCAACTCTCAAGGGCCCGCGACTTCCTCTACCTTGGCCGAGGCATCCACTTCCCAATCGCGCTCGAAGGTGCGCTGAAGCTCAAGGAGATCTCGTACATCCACGCCGAAGGCTATCCTGCCGGCGAAATGAAGCATGGACCCAACGCTCTCATCGATGAGAACCTGCCTGTGGTCGTGCTCGTCACGCGCGATCCGTCGAGTGAGGAAAGCCGCACGCGCTTCGAGCGCACCATGTCGAATATTCAGGAGGTGAAGGCTCGAAGCGGCATCGTTGTCGCCGTTTGCTGCGAAGAGGACGAGCGCGAGGTCAAGCGCTTGGCCGATTTCACGATCCCCATTCCGTCCACCAACGAGATCCTGCTGCCTTTAGTCGAAATCATCCCGATGCAATTGCTCGCCTACCACATCGCTGTTCGTCTCGGTTGTGACGTCGACCAGCCTCGGAACCTGGCGAAGAGCGTCACCGTGGAATGAAGAACTTCGCGCGAACCATCGAAGTCAGCACGCGCGGCAAGGGTCTCTACAACTGCACTCGCGAAGTTTCGGAGTTCGTGAGCAGCTCCGGGGTGAAAACCGGACTGCTCACGGTATTCATCCAGCACACATCCGCCTCGCTCTTGATTCAAGAGAACGCTGATCCGGACGTCACTTACGACCTCACAGACTATTTCGAGCGCATTGCGCCTGAAAAGGATCCTCGATATCGCCACACCGTGGAGGGTCCGGACGATATGCCCGCCCACATCCGCGCCGCCCTCACGCAAACAGATCTCTCGATACCGGTGGTCGGCGGCCGCCTTGCGCTCGGGATTTGGCAGGGCATCTACGTCTTCGAGCATCGCCGCCAATCCCAACGCCGCTCCATCGTGCTCCACTTGGCCGGGGAATAAGTCCT
>DASQVJ010000150.1:0-4541 GCA_035640835.1 Bryobacteraceae bacterium | reverse complement strand
CTCTTCGCTTTGAGGAACGAACCCGAAAAGGCGGCATCGGCCGCAAACGGCTCCAGTCTGCGCAATTGGCTCAGGTCTTTGATCCAGCCATCGCCTATGGCCTCAGTAATGGTGCTCGAGAGCGCCGGGTTCGACAAGTGCAGCCAACGGCGCGGAGTGACGCCGTTGGTCTTGTTGTTGAACCGCTCGGGGAACATCTCCGCAAGATCCTTGACAGTCGTCGTGCGGAGCAGTTCCGAGTGGATGGCAGCGACTCCATTCGTGCTGTGCGAGCCGACGATTGCCAGGTTCGCCATCCGGACCTTACGTTGAGGCGTCTCTTCCACCAGGCTCACACGCTCGACACGTCCCTCGTCTCCCGGAAAACGGGTCCGTACCGAGTCAAGCAATCGGCGGTTAATCTCCAAGATGATTTCAAGCTGCCGCGGCAGCAAGTCCTGAAACCATTCGAGCGGCCACTTCTCCAGCGCCTCCGGCAGAAGCGTATGGTTTGTGTAGGCCAGGCTCTTCTGCGTGAGCGCCCAGGCCTCGTCCCAACCGAGATGCACGTCATCGAGCAAAATGCGCATCAACTCGGGTACCGACATACTCGGATGCGTGTCGTTGAGCTGGATGGCTATCTGGTTCGGTAGAGTCTGCCAATCGGAGTTGCTTCGCCGGAAACGTCGCACGATATCGGCGAGCGAGCAAGCCACCAAGAAGTATTCCTGCACGAATCGCAGCCCTTGACCCAGGTTCGTCGAATCGTCCGGATACAACACTCGCGTGAGAGACTCGGCTTTCAAACTCTCCGCGAAAGCGCCTACGACGTCGCCGTGGCTGAATGCCTGAAAGTTGAAATACTCCGGCGTCGCCGCTTCCCAAAGACGGAGTGTATTGATCGTTTTTCCGTCATAGCCCACAATGGGCCGATCGTACGGAATGCCGATCAGACTCGACGGCTGTCCGACCACGACCCGTAATTCACCGCCGCGCGATTCGAAGGCAACGTTCAGCTTCACTTCCACTTGCTCCTGGTGCCGGGCAACTTCCCAGGGGTCGTGGCGGCGAAGCCAATGATCCGGCTGTTCCTGCTGCCAGCCGTCCTTGAAAGACTGCTTGAATAATCCGTAGTGATAGCGAAGGCCGTAGCCCATGGCCGGTAGCTGCATCGTCGCCATGGAGTCGAGGAAGCACGCTGCCAACCGGCCCAGTCCTCCGTTGCCGAGCGCGGCGTCCGGCTCCTCGTCCAACAACGCGGCCCAGTCGACGCCATGGTACCCCACAGCCTTTCGAACGACCGGATCGAGACAGAGATTCGCAACATTGTTGGCCAGCGATCGGCCGATGAGGAACTCCATCGAGAGATAGTAAATGCGCTTCGGGTTCAAGGTGTTGTACGTGCTCTCGGTCGACACCCAGCGCTGAGAAAGGATGTCCCGCACGACGCGGGCAAATGCTTCGAAGCGATCCCGAGAGGCGGCGGTGGCGGGCTCGATGACCTTGTCGTAAAACAGGTAGCGTTCGAACAGTCCGTTCTTCGTCCCGAAGAGCTGTACGGGAGTGTATTCGTATCGATCCAGCATCAGCGAAGCTTGCGTTGGTGTCATGGTTGCAGACAGGCTCTCAGTGCTCACTCGGATACCTCTGGATATGGCGCGGTTAGGTGATGGGTGTCGTTCCACAGACCGATCGCCGGTTGCGACGGGTTGTGTTCATATGTCAGGCTGCTGAGGCTCGCGGTGCCGAGCAGAAAATGTCGGGCGGCCTGCGGCTCCAGTCCGACCCACCGTGCGGCAAGCACTCGAAGGAAGTGCCCGCTCGAGAACAGCAGGACCGCGCCGTCAATAGATCGAACCCGGTCCACGATGCGGTCCGCGCGCGCCGCTATTTGATCGAACGATTCTCCGCCAGGGAATCCATCGCGGAACATTTCCCAGTCGGGACGCTTCGCGCGGATGTCCGCGGTGCGGAGACCTTCATATTCGCCGTAATTCCATTCGACCAGGTCGCGATCTACTTCGGCCCTTGAGCCAAACCCGGCGAGCTCACAAGTCCGCTTTGCGCGTTGTAAGGGACTCGTAAACACGCGAGCGAATTCCAGTCCTTTGAGCCGTTCCCCCAACCGGCGAGCATTACATTCGCCGCGTCTGGTGAGAGGCAGATCGGTAATTCCGGTGTGTTGTCCGCTGAGTGACCACGCGGTTTCACCGTGTCGGGCAAGATAAACTACCGGAAGTTCTTTCACCGCCCTTCCTTTCGTGCTTGCAGCATTCACTCTTAAGGAGCATCACAGCTCTCGATTTGTTGGCCAACAAAAGATGATCCGTAAGACTCTGCTCAAGTGAGTGAATCAGGCTGGTCTAAATTCGTTATCGCGGTTCTTCAGCGGGGACCGGGGAATGCCCCTTTTCCTGGGTTTTCTGGTGCTGACGACGATCATTCTGCCGGCGGTTCCGCTCTCGCATGTCGGGCGGCTCCTGTTGTCCCTGGCATTCGCGCTGATGCTCATCTTGGGCGCGTTCGCCATCATCCCTCGTCGGGTCGGCATCTGTCTTGTCGTCTGCTTGACCACCTTGACTTTTGCGGTGGATCTGATCACCGAAATGGGCAGAGGGCAGAGTCTTGCAGCGGTGGATGAAGCACTCCGAGTGGCTAGTCTCTCCATCATGTTCTGTATGACTTTGATCCGCACTTTGCGTCCGGGCCGGATCAATGGATACCGCGTGATCGGTGGAATCGCGGGCTATCTTCTAATCGGCATGACGTGGACGTTTGCCTATCAGTTGCTGTTACAACAGGCTCCATCCGCAATACATTTCGAACCTGGCGTGGCGGAAAGTTTCTCAGGCCAGCCGAGTCACTTGATCTACTTCAGCTTCACGACTCTGACTACGGTCGGGTTTGGCGATATACATCCCGTAACACCCGCGGCGCGAGCATTGACTACGGCTGAAGCTCTGGTAGGCCAGCTCTATATCGCAATCCTCATCGCATCATTGGTGGGGATGGCGTTGCAGGCGAGGTCGGTGGAACCTGAACAGGCGGGCAAAAGACTTTCTACGAAGCCCGCCGCAGATTGACAGGCGGCCCCTGGTCAGCTCATGCAGCCTTTCGATGCAGAACCCGGACAGGACTCAAGTGCTCGGCAAGCTTCTTCTTGGAGTTGAATACCCTCCACTGAACTGTGCCGATGGGAATCGCCTGAGCGGCGGCGATCTCGTGGTATTCGCACCCCTCGAGAAAACGCAACACCATCGTCTCGCGCTCATGAGCATCGAGAAACGTCATCCAATTGTTGAATTCTGAAGCAAGCCCGAAAGGATTACGATCAGGGGCCGGCAGAAAGGCACTAATGTCGGACAAGTCGACGGTCGGCACCTCCCGCTTGCGCTGGGCGAAGTACCGGAATGCCGCATTGCGAGCCACCTTGAAGACCCAGGCACGAAACAGTTTGCGATCGCGGAGCTGTCCGGCTTTCCGGTAAACCGTCAGCATCACCTCCTGCGCCAGGTCTTCGGCGCTGCCGTTTTCGAGACCGCGCCTCCGGAAGAATGTAACCAGTTGCGGCGAGAACACGCGGAAGACGGCGTTGAAACAATCGTCGTCCGCCTTTTCCACAAAGCGTTCCACGATCTCGCACTCCTGCGATATCTTCACTGATGATTACCCTCCATTCGGTCGAATCTCCTCAGCAGCTCCTTGTGACGTCCTCAAAGGCGAGATCGAAGAACAGTTCCTCTCGTGGATAGCCGCGTCATACGACGGCTTTTCTTCGGCGCTTTCGAGATGGTCGGATTCGAGGTGAGCCCGGTTAATGCTCCTTTGATGCGGAACCTGTGGTTTTCGCGCCTGCGGTTTGTCGCACCCTGCGCCCGGCGTGTCCGCATCCGAGTCAGGAGATTGCACGACCACTGATTGCACGCGTGCTTCCATCACGTAAGTGCGGTTTCCGGGCTACTTACGGGACGGGCGCTGCCCTCTTTCGGCATCTGCCCATGGCAGCCGACACCCTCGGCAGTCTCTAAACTTCACGGGCTCGCATGGATTATCGAGCGCGAACTGGTCTACGCGTTATTGAAGCGGAATCTAATTGAGATCCACGAGCGGTCTCCCGGGTGGGAGCGGCGGGTCGGATGCAGTTGTCACGGTGTCCTGTAAGGAGCCAATATGCTTGGGACTATATTCCTCTTCAGCAAATCGCGGCATGGCCTCATTCGTAAGTGAATCGCGGCAGTAGTGGCGCCGACAGCAGCGAGTTCTTGCGCGCAAGAGACGGACTTATGAGGACTTATGAGGACTTAATTACCGTTTTGAGGCCGCATACCAAATCACTTCAAGATGAGCAATTCACTGATGCAATGAGCTCGCTGCACTGTTCTGGAGAGAGCACGAACCCTTATCCAGCGAGAGACACGGAAGGTGGCCGCGCCGCCTGCTCGGGCCATCGAGCCGAGATTCTGCAGGGGGAAGCCTGAGGTTGTCCATGAAATCCCTGAAACATGTGTGTGCACTTCTAAGCAGGCTCGCGCACAGAACGAGGGAGACTTGATCGCTCGAGT
>DASQVJ010000149.1:0-2549 GCA_035640835.1 Bryobacteraceae bacterium | reverse complement strand
AAATGATGATCCACCTTGATGGTGAACTGACGAGAGTCGCGGATCTCACTGCCAAGGTGGCCGAAGTTGTTCGCGTTCGTGAATGGATCCGTGGGGGTGCGGTTCGGCAGCGGGTAGAAGTTCTCCTGAATCTTCAGCGCTACTGGATCGAGACGATTGGTCGGAATGCGATTACCCGGGAACTGATCGCGAATGAAGCCGGTCCCGTTGGGGTTGGGGCGCAGAGTCGATGGATCGAAAATCGGGATCAGGGCGCCCTGAGGGTTGAGTAGGTCGGAGAAGTCGCCGGTCCGTTGCAACGCGGTGGGGAAGGTGCCGATGCGGGGCTCGGATCGCCGGTACTTGTACTCCTCCCAGTTGCCGAAGACGAAGGTGCGGTCGCGGATGATGGGCGCTCCGCCGGATGCGCCGTACTGGTTGTAGCGGAATGGCGGCTTGGTGGCGGAGAACGTGTTACGAGCGTCGAGCTTGTCGTTACGGAAGAACTCGTAAACGGTGCCGTGGATGCTGTTCGTGCCCGAGCGCGTCACCATGTTGATGATGCCGCCGGCGGTGAAACCGTACTCGGCCGACATGGCGCCGGATTGGACCTTGAACTCTTCCACGGCATCGACACCGGGGTTGATCGCCACCTCGCCGACGTAGCTCTGGATGTTGTTGCCGCCATCGAGCAACTGGCCGTTCATCGCGTTCGGACCGCCGTTGATGCTGATGGATGACAACTGAATTCCGCGGTCACCGAAACCGCTGTTGGTGGGTCCTGCGTTCGACTTCACGCTCGGGGTCAGCAGCGTCAACGCGAGGGCGTTACGTCCATTGAGCGGCAGCTCCACGACTCGCCGGTTCTCGACCACCTTTCCGATGGAGGCGCTTCCCGTGTCCACCAGCGGAGCTTGTCCTTGCACCTGCACCGATTCGCTCACGGCGCCGAGATCGAGCGTGAGGTCGACCTGTGCGCGCTGATCCACCTGGAGCGTGATGCCTGTGCGAACGGCGCGCTTGAAACCTTCCTTCTCGACGTTGACGGTGTAGTTGCCGACCGCAAGAGTCGGCGCGGAGTAGTAGCCGTCTTCGGAAGTCTGTGTGGTGAAGGTTGTGTTGGTGTCGACGTTGACGATGGAGACGTTGGCGCCGGCGATCGTGGCTCCGGACGAATCGGAGACCGTTCCCTGGATCGAGCCTCGCCCTTGCTGCGCGAGGATTGGCGTTACGACGACGATGGCGAACGCAATCAGTTTCTTCATAAAGTGACCCCTGCCGAAAATCTGAAATATTATGTCACAGTCGAAATCCAATGCAAGGGGTCTCTTACGAGTCCGTTAATTCTTCGACCGAACTCACGAGCGACGATTTCGCCCGGTCGATGTGAACTTGAATGGCTCGAGAAAGCTTAGCGGCATCACGCGCTTCGAGCGCAGCCAGAATCTGTTCGTGCTCTGATTGTTCTTCCTGCAGGCGCGCGATGGATGGTGCGGGAGACTCGGCGCGATGGACGCGGGCGATCTGCAGATGCGCCTTGAGGCTCTCATAAAGCTCGGCGAGGCGCTGGTTTGCGGACGCTTCGATGATCAGGCGGTGAAACTCGAAATTGTTCGCCTCGTGGCGGGTGCGGTCCCCTTCAGTCTCGATTGGTTCAGAGAGCGCCCACAGCAATTTACGGGCTCGGCGCAATTGCTCGTCCGTGACATTTCGGACTGCGGTTTCCGCCGCAAGGCACTCCAGGGCTCGCCGGATATCGAAAGTTTCGTTGATGTCCCGGATCTCGAGCTTCGCGACGAAGGTTCCCGAGCGCGGCCTGATTTCGATCAAGCCCTCTGTCGCAAGTTGTTGAATCGCGTGCCGTACCGGTGTCAGGCTGACGCCCAGCTTGCGTGCGATATCGTCTACGGGCAGTCGCTGTCCGGGCTGGAAGACATTTGAAAGGATGCTCTTGCGCATCACATCGTAGACATCGTCGGTGGTGCGGCGTCGAGAGAGGGCCGGCAGCTGAAGCGGGTCTGGTGCCTTCTGAGAAGCTTGAGAGGCCATAGCGCGCGGCATCTGAAATTTCAGATGTCAGATCGATTCTATCGCATTCTATGGATCACCCAACGGTCCGTCAGAACAGGTCGCCGGTCCGCGTCAAGCGTAACGGAGCCGAAGTGAACCGCCGGAAGATCGACCGCTTGCCCGAAGACTTTGGTCTCGAAGCGGGCGTCGTTGTGGATGAAGGCTCCACCTTTGACGAGCATCGCCCGGATGTTCTGAAAAGCGAGCAGCAACTCTGGTTGGTCGAGGTACAGGAGCACGTTCGTGGCGATCACGGTGTCATAGATTCGATCCAGGCGAGAGGTGCCGATATCGAGCTGGATGGAGCTGTCGCAGTCCTTGGCGGCGGCTCGCACGACGCGAGGGTTGAGGTCGACGCAGTCGATGGTGGCGGCTGGGAACATCTCGCGCAGGAGTCGGGGCTGATAGGACGTGGCTGGCGCATCGCGCAGATCTGTTCGAGGTGCGAAGTCGCTGCCGGGTCCGATGATGAGCACGCGCTTAGGAGCGGCCGTCCCGTT
>DASQVJ010000148.1:0-8987 GCA_035640835.1 Bryobacteraceae bacterium | reverse complement strand
AGTTGGCGGATGAGGTCGTGGTAGCTGCGTTGGAGGGCGGCGGCGTAGCGGCGCATGCGGTCGAGTTGGGCGCGGTCCTCGATGAAAACGATGGCGAGGCCTTCGTCGGGGTCGGGGCCGTCGGCGGCGGTGGGGTCGATGCCCTGGTTGGCCGTGAGGGTGCGCAGGAGAAGGTCGAAGGTGCCAGTCTCGACGCGCATGAAGCGCTGGAGTCGCCAAGCGGCTTGGGCGATTTGCTCGACCAGCAAAGACTCCTGTGCGGTGGCCGGTGCCCAGTCGCGGAGGAGGTCGGAGCGGAGCTTTTCGAAGTGCTCGGCGTGCTCGTGGTCGAGGACGACGCGGTTGCTGTAGAGGCCGTGTCGGAGGGCGTTGGTGGAGGATCGGCGCTTGCCCTCGAGGGTCCGGGGGCCCGTGCTCTTTTTCGCGTTCTCGCGGTTGGTGGTGGCTTTGGTGGTGGTCATGATTCTGGCAAGAGAGTCGCATGCGGTTAGAGGGCTGGCGGGGGTGTGGGGCGGGAAAGTGTTGGAAAGAGGGCAAATATGAATTTGGAATTTTGTGAACGGGTTTGGCGGGGGTGGTTGGGTGTTTGGGCAGGAGGGTAGGGCTGAAAGCCCTCCCGCAGGCTGAAGCCCGCCCTCCAACGGAGCTGACTTGTGTGAGGTTGATAGGAGCGGTGTAAGCTCCTCGGGTGATTTTTTTGTGCTTATTCGTAGAAATAGAAGACCCGTATTTTCAAAGACGTGTGAACGCGCTGCGACCATTTGCTGAAATTTTTGGACGGGCACGTGAGTACCCAAGTCAGGTTAATTGCTGCCAGCGACGGACGTAACGACGTCCCATTGAAGCTCGAGGAACTTGAAGAGTGAGCTCTCGAGAATGCGTTCCTGGTCGCTGTGGGCGCCGTAGCCTTTGGGGCCGTCTTCGTCGTCAATCATCGGACCGATGCCGTAGGTCTGAACGCCCTTCGCTTGCAGAGGCGATTTGTCGGTTGCACCCGTCGACATGGTGGGAACCGTGATGGCGCCTGGGTAGTGCTTCTTCAAGGAAGCTTCCAGTGCGCGGAAGACTTCGGTGTCGAGTCGCGATGGCTGCGGAGACGTGCGCTCGGGGCGGCCCTGGGTCACGATTTCGACGTTGGGTCGTTGATGATTTCGGCCATCTTCTTGCGGAACAGGTCATGTCTTCGTCGGGGACGGCTCGAATGTCGAGAGTCGCTTCGGCTTCAGAGGGAATCACGTTGCTGCGGAATCCTGCTTTGAGGATCGTCGGCGTGATCGACGTGCGGAGCATGGAATTATGCGCCCTTGCGGATGATCCATCCACCTTCAGCCAGGCAGTATTCTGCCTCGATCTCAGTCCAGTGGTTCTCGATCAGGTAGCCGATGCCAAGTTGGGAACTGCCCTCCTCACCGGATTCGGCCAGGAAGATCACATCACGATCGAGTGGAACCTTCAACCGCTTGAGGAGGACCATGAGCATCAGAGCCGTGGCCACGTTGTCCTTGTCGTCAACCGTTCCCTGGCCATAGATGTAGCCGTCCTTGCGGGTGGCCGAGAATGGCGGATCTGCCCACTTTTCCGGCTGCACGCCGACAACATCCGTATGGCCCATGATCAATAGCGGCTTCTTCGAGCCGTTGCCTTTGAGGCGCGCGACGACATTCGAACGTGCCGGATCCGATCCGAGAATCTTGGCAGGGATGCCCTCTCGTTCCAGCACGATCTTTATGTATTCGGCAACCTTGGTTTCGTTGCCCGGAGGGTTGCTGGTGTCGAGTCGAATGATTGCCTGGAAATGCTCCAGCAGTTCCTGATGGACCTTGGTCCAGTCCGGCTGTGCAGGTGAAGCGGCGTATGCAAGATTCGTGCACGCGAGCAGGCCCAAGTGCAGGAGATGTTTTCGGATTCTCATGTGAGTTACTCCTGCTTGGATGCCGCGACTGAAGTCACGACGTCCCACTGGAACTCGAGGAATGTGTAGAGCGAACTCTCGAGAATACGCTCCTGATCGCTGTGCGCGCCGTATCCTTTAGGGCCGTCTTCCTCATCGCTCATGGGACCCATGCCGTATGTCTGCACGCCCTTCGCCTGCAGGAACGACTTGTCCGAGGCGCCTGTCGACATCGTCGGCAGGGTGATGGCGCCAGGGTAGAAGTTCTTTTGCGCGGCTTCCATTGCGCGGAATACTTCGGTGTCGATCCGGGAAGGCGGAGCCGGTGGCCGCATGGATCGCCGTGCCGAGACAATCTCGACGGCCGGATTGTTGATCACCTCGGCCATCTTGACACGGAAGGCGGTCATGTCCTCGTCGGGCAGAGCTCGGATGTCGAGTGTCGCTTCGGCTTGCGACGGGATCACATTGCCGCGGAAGCCCGCGTTCAGTATCGTCGGCGTGATGGAAGTCCGAAGCATGGAGTAATGCGTCGGTTCATTGGCCGCGAATTACTTTTGAATCTCGTCGGACTTCGCCGGGTTCTCCAGGCCGTTGTATCTCGCTTTCTCTTCGGGTGAACTTACGGTGGCGAGACGCTCGAAGTAGGCGCGAGTCGTATCATTCATCCGCATGGGTGGCTGCCATGTGCCGATTGCGGCGACGGCCTTGGTCAGCACCAGCACGGCGTTGTTCTGCAATGGACGTGAGCCGTGGCCTGAGGGCCCATGCGCGACCAACTTCATCCCCTGCGGTATCTTCTCGGTAGTCGCCACGTTCATCCGGACGAGTTTGCCTCCTTTACGACTGACGCCACCTCCTTCCGCGAGACAGTATTCGGCTGCGATTTCGTCCCAGTGTTCCTCAATCATGTAGACGATGCCGAAAGTGACAGCGCCCTCCTCACCTGATTCAGCAAGCAAGATCACGTCGCGATCGAGCGGGACATTGTAGCGTTTCAGCAGCACCATCAACATCAGGCCAGTGGCAAGGTTGTCCTTGTCGTCGACCGTGCCGCGGCCATAGATATAGCCGTCTTTGCGCGTTGCGCTGAATGGCGGCACACTCCACTTGTTTTCCTGGACGCCGACAACGTCGAGGTGTCCCATGATCAGGAGCGGCTTTTTCGAGCCGTTTCCTTTTAGTCGCGCGACCACGTTCGGTCGCTTGGGATCCTTTGCGTAGATCTTGGCGGGAATGCCTTCGCGGTCGAGAACGCTCTTCACATACTCGGCAGCAGGTGCTTCGAACTCACTCGTGTCGAACCGCACCAAGGCCTGAAAGTGTTCCAGGAGCTCGGGCTGCACTTTTGGCCAGTCTGGAATCGTAGCCGCGGCACAAGGCGGGGCGAAGAATGTGCTCAGCAGGACGGGGCTGAGGATTCGCAAGAGAGCAGAGCTCTCCATGAGAAGCCTCCGGAAATGAGATTCGATGAGTGTAGCACGGACCTGACTTGGTCTCTTCAACAAACGAGTGCTGACATCCGGCTCGCTAGAAAAGAGCAACTGACGCGGGTGGCGGCACAGGTACCCCAGGGTTGGGACGCTACCGTGCGCCCAGACAGTTGGTTGCCGGACACTTGCGGTGAAACTTAACTGTAATTTAAAGAGTCGTAAATTAGAAATGTTTGTTTTAGCACACAAAATTACAAAGCCATAGACCATGAGATTGCCAGGGTACTAGTCAGCGCAACAGATAGGTGGTGGACTCGCATGCCTGCTCGCCGTACTGGTCCGATTGGTGCCCGTGCACCCTACGTCTTCTGATCAATAGTGATGCGGCAAGCGCACAAAACCATTTGGCCGTCAGGATGCTTGGGCGATAGAATTCAACGCTGGAAAGTATCAAATCAACAAGCCTCGCCTTCAATCATTCGTTTTCAATCACTTCGAGCTCCTTTTCTCACTCGGGCCAACCCAGGCGGACGTGCCGCACACACGGAGTTCTTATGATCAAACGCGACACCTCCCCTCCCGGCAACTCGGAGGAGTTTGTTTTTAGCTTATTAAGGTGGGCCTGCGAACCGTGAATCGTCCTTTATAGATATCGTTCGCTAAATTACATTGAGATTCGCTGGGAGTTTTACTAGTACTAGCCCTGGCCGCATACGCCAGCCAGTACGATTGGATCATTGCAAAGGTCAATAGTCCGCAGGAATATTGCGAGTAGATCGGGACCGGGGTCAGCGGGGGAACTTTGTTTCTAAAGGTACTCGACCATGTTCCCATGTGTTTCGCCTGAGAGGAATGTGGTGACTGGTTCGGCGCGAAAGAGAGGTTTAGAGCTGGATGCGCTGTTAGACCTGTGGCCTCTTGGTGTGGTCGTTCTCAATTTCGATGGTGAAGTACTCGCGACCAATAAAGCGGGACGCCAAGTGATGGAACACAGTGAAGTTTTCGTGCTGCAGGATCGGCGGCTCTCGACCAACTCAGTTCCACACAGCCGTTTGATGAAGGCCGCAATCACCTCACTGGGTTCAGGTCAAACGCATGCGCCAGTCGCTTTCAGCATCAGCCGGGCCCAGCGACATCCGGTGTCGGTCGCCATGGTGGGCAACTTGGTGAAGCTGCGTAAAACGGCCCACTCAGACCACGAATGGATCACGATGTTCGTGAATGACCCGGACCTTGCGCCACCGCCGGATCTGGAGATTATCGGGAAGCTGTTTGATTTTACTCCCGCAGAGGCCGTCATTGCAGGTGCGCTCATGCAAATTCGGAATACGAGTTTAGCCGATAGCGTCAACCTGAGCGCCCACACCGTGCGAAACCACTTGAAGCGGATGTTTTCGAAAACGAACACGCACAATCAGTGCGAGCTGCTCAATCTCTTGCTCAGAACACCGGTAAACCTTCTTTGGGATCGGGGGCGTGCACAAATAAACCCAAACGGGGCTCAAGGGAGGTCATAATTCATCGTAGTAGCTCATATGGGTTATGCCAATCAGAATAAGTTTCAACGTATCAATGTCTACGCCGAATGTTCGGTTCACAGGCTTCACAGTGAACGCGTTGACTTAGATTATCTCGATGGAGAAACTAAAGCTCGCACAAGAATATCTGGTTAAGTCTGAGTAACTCGCGCAGTACTCTTTCGTTAGTTTTCTCTTTGTAGAAAATTTTCCGCGTACGGGAGAAAATCTGCGACGGCCCGAAATTCAGGTTACATCAGGATGGGCCGTTTGTGGGCGAAGCCTGCCCTCACTCGAACAAAACACTCAAGATACAAAACAAAAAGGCGGATACGGTGGAAATTTCTACTCCAACGGAACCGACCACGTTGCCGTGGTTTGCGTTGAAGGTTCGTTCCCGCTCAGAAGCTTTAGCTGCAGCGGCGCTTCAAGCAAAAGGTTACTCACCATTTGCTCCGATGTACGCGACGGAGCGGCAGTATTGCGATCGGAAGAAGACCATTCAACGGCCGCTCTTCCCCGGATACATGTTCTGTAGATTCGACCCGGGCCGTAAGGCTCCAGTGCTGAGTTGTCCCGCAGTCGAATGCGTCGTCAGTTTCGACGGCGTGCCCGCAGTCGTACCCGACGAACAGATCGAAAATGTTCGGAAGGCTTTGAAAGCAGGTGCGACACCTGTGCCATACCTCCGTATAGGCCACCGCGTCGTTGTCACGAGGGGTCCGCTGACCGGAGTTGAAGGCATTCTCGTTCGCATTGGCTCTTCAGATCGAGTCGTTATTTCGGTCGATCTCCTGCAACGTTCCATTGCTGTCGAGGTGGATCGTTTCTGCGTGAAATCAGCCTGACCCCGGCGCGCCGTCGCGCGTTGCCGAAATACTCACCTCTCAATCAAGAATCGCTACGACAGTCATTCGGAGGCGCTGTGATTCGTATTGGAGTCGTTGGCTACGGCTACTGGGGGCCAAATCTTGTTCGCAACTTTGTTGACGCTCCGACGACGCAGGTGGTCCTGGTCTCGGATCTTCGCCAGGACCGGCTTGACGTTGTTCAGCGGCGCTACCCCTTTATCGAAACTACCACTGACTATCGAATGCTGATCGCTGACCCTAGAATCGATGCGGTCGCGATCTCAACCCCGGTATCGTCTCACTTCCAGCTTGCGATGGAAGCATTGCAGGCCGGCAAGCACGTCCTTGTCGAAAAGCCGATGACGGCCAGCACCGAGGAAGCGCTCAGGCTGATTGACGAGGCTGAGAAGCGAAACCTGGTGCTCATGGTGGACCACACCTTTATTTACACAGGTGCGGTTCGAAAAACTCGCGAGCTCATCGACGCCGGGGATCTTGGGCAGATCTATTACTACGACTCGACGCGTGTGAACCTGGGGCTCTTCCAACATGACGTAAATGTCCTGTGGGACCTCGCAGTTCACGATCTCTCGATCATGGAGTTCATCCTCCCGGAGGAGCCTGTTGAAGTCTCCGCCACCGGGATAGCGCACGTTGCTGGGGTGGTGGAAGATACCGCCTTTCTCAGCCTCTTCTATAGCGGGTCGATCATTGCGCACTTGAACGTGAATTGGCTCTCGCCAGTCAAGATTCGACGCACGCTCGTCGGCGGCACAAAGAAGATGATCGTCTACGACGACATCGAGAACAGCGAAAAGATCAAAGTGTACGACAAAGGTGTGACCGTGAAGAACGGCCCTGAATCGCTGTACAAGGTGCTGGTCAGCTATCGCTCCGGGGATATGTATGCGCCACGGCTTGACGTAACCGAGGCTTTGCTGATCGAAGTGCAGCACTTCGCCGAATGTATCGAAAACTCGATGGTTCCCAGGTCGGACGGACTAGCCGGACTTCGAGTCGTCAGCCTGCTGGAAGCTGCCTCCGAGTCGATGAGACGGCGGGGGAGTTGCGTGAAGGTGAGGTCCTTCCCAGGACTTGGTTCGAGGTTTGCTGCATCCGCGGGGGGCGTTAAATGAACGTTCCATTTCTCGACCTCAAGCAGCAATATCACGGGATCCAGGACGAGATCCTTAGGGCGGTGATTACCGTTCTGGAGTCGGCGCAGTTCGTCCTTGGATCGGAAGTTGAGGCGTTTGAGCGTGAGTTCGCGGCCTGGACCGGCTGTCAGCACGCTGTGGGCGTCAGCACCGGAACGAGTGCGCTTCATTTGGCAATGGTCGCTGCCGGTATCGGCCCCGGAGATGAGGTGATCACGGTCCCTTGCACCTTCGTAGCCACGGTGGCAGCCATAACCTATACAGGTGCCAAGCCGGTGTTCGTCGACGTCGATCCAGTCACCTACACGATGAGCGCCCGGCAGGTTGAAGCACTGATCACGCCCCGAACCAAAGCACTTTTGCCGGTTCACCTCTACGGACACCCGGCTGACATGGGCGTGCTGATGAACATCGCGCGCAGGAACAATCTCATTCTGATTGAGGATGCCGCTCAGGCGCACGGAGCTGAATTCGAAGGGCGCAAGTGCGGCTCGATTGGCGATCTGGGCTGCTTCAGCTTCTATCCTGGCAAGAACCTGGGAGCCTATGGCGAGGGCGGGATTGTCACCACGAACGATCCTGAGCTGGCACGACGCATTCGCATGCTGCGCAACTGGGGTGCGGAGAAACGGTACCAACACGAGATGAAAGGCTTCAACTACCGGATGCAAGCCTTGCAGGGCGCCATTCTCCGTGTGAAGCTTCGGTACATCGACCACTGGACCGAAAGCAGGCGAGAGCACGCGGCCAGCTATCGCATGTTATTGCAGTCGACAGGTCTTCAGTTGCCGTTTGAAGCTCCGAGTTGCAAACACGTCTACCACGTTTATGCCGTACTGAGTCCTGCTCGGAGCGAGCTAGCCGAGCACCTCCGCAAACGAGGGGTCGAGACGAATATTCACTACCCCACTCCGATCCATCTACTGCCCGCATACTCCGATTTCGGCTACAAGGAAGGAGATTTCCCGGTGAGCGAACACGTCGCCCGGCGCGAACTTTCGCTACCGATGTTTCCAGAGTTGAGCAGGAGTCAAATCGAGTTCGTGGCCGAGCTCGTTTCCTCGTTTGCAGCAACGGAACCTGGTGTTCCGGCTGCTTTCGTTTCATAGTGGTCAGCTAACCTGCCTCTGAACAGAAGTTGGTGTATGCCATGTTCGAATCGACGAATGGTGTAGCTGCCGAGAAAATCGCCTCGCAATCCCACTCGATAGGTGCTGACGTTCTCGAGGAAAGACTGTTCTCTCGAATGCTGTATCTCGAGCGCAAAAGGACTGAACGATCGGGGACGCGGTTGGTGCTGATGCTGCTTGAGTCGAAGCTCCTCGTTCGAGTCGCACGCGATAGCGGGAGATTGGAAACGATCGTGAACACGCTTTCGCGGTCTTTGAGGGAGACGGACATCAAGGGCTGGTATGAGGAAGGCGTGCTTGGCGTCATCTTCACGGAGATCGGACCTGCGGAAGGTAAGACGATCGCGAGCGCCCTTCTAAACCGGGTCACCCGCGCACTGTGTAGCGAGCTGAGCATAGAAGAGATCAATCAAATCCACATTTCGTTCCACGTCTTCCCAGACATGGAGGGCCGGCATAAAGAGTACGTGGAACCTGACCTGACCTTCTATCCGGACCAACGCACCGAACCAGACAACCGTTCCATGGCTCGAGCTGTCAAGAGGGCAATCGACATCATCGGCAGCTCTCTCGCGATCGCGATCCTGAGCCCTTTGTTCGTTCTGATCGCTGTCCTTATTAAGCTCACATCTCCGGGGCCCGTCTTTTTCCGACAGGAGCGCCTTGGACTCCATGGGGTTAAATTCACGTTCCTGAAGTTCCGCTCCATGTATATCTCGTGCGATGACAAAATCCATCGCGAGTACGTTGAGCGGCTTATTGAGGGAAAGGCCCACGCTCAGTCGACCCCGCAAGGCTCGTCCGAGGTTTTTAAGCTCACGAATGACCCGCGAGTCACTCCGATTGGAAAAATCCTGCGCCGAACAAGCTTCGACGAACTCCCTCAGTTCTTCAACGTTCTTTGCGGTGACATGTCGCTCGTTGGACCTCGTCCTCCGGTTCAATATGAGTGCGTCCGCTACGCTCCCTGGCACAAACGACGACTCATGGCGGTGAAGCCAGGCATCA
>DASQVJ010000147.1:0-4139 GCA_035640835.1 Bryobacteraceae bacterium | reverse complement strand
CTTCCCCTTCACCCGTAGTCAGACGAACTACGTCCGCGCCTTCTATGTTCATTTTATATATCTGCTGCGGACCGGATCGCCCAGAAACGAATACGACGTCAGCCCCGGTCTTCGGATTCACCTTGGGCTCCACCTCGACGGCGCGAACATTCGTCAGTCTGCGTAAGCCGCTCCCATTGATATTTGCGGTGTAGATCTGTGCATAGCCGCCGGCGGCTGTCGATGAGAACACTACGGACTTGCCGTCTGGCGTGAAGCTTGCGTTCGCGTTCATCGAGGCGGTCTGGTTGTAAAACGGCAGCCTGCGTCCGGTTTCGAGTGAGTGTATCAGAATCTCCGGCAAACCGCGCACATAACTGAGGAAAGCAACTTTCGTTCCGTCAGGCGAAACGGTCGGCATGGTGGATAGCGTGCGATAGCTGGTGAGCGGCTTCTGGTCGGACCCGTCGTAGCTCATGGTCCAGATTTCCTTGGCGCCGGTCCGATTGGACACAAACACGATTCGGGATCCCGCAAGGCCCGTCACACCAAAGCGTTGGAGGATATCCGAGGCCAGCTCCACTGCGACCTTCTTCGCACCAGCTTCGTCCAGAGTGCCCGTGTACACTTTGGCGAACACCTGTGCTCCCGTGATGTCGGGCTGTCCGATGTTGTAGAACCATGCGTACAACGTCAATTGGCCATTCTGATCGGCCGCGTACCCGATCGGCATGTAAGTCGCGCTGACCGGAGGTCCGGACCAGTCGATGGGGCTGAATCCGGTCGGCCTGGGTGCGGGCGGCGCGACTCCTCGACGTGGCGCCGGCGCAGGTGCCGGGTTGGGGCGCCAGTCCTGTGGCTGCTGTGGACTCTGCGGCGGATACATGGTCTTCGGCACCATACGAAACAGTCCCGATTGATCAAGCTCGTCCCACAGGCGTGCGTTCAAGGCCGACATCAACGGCGCGGTCGCCCCAGTTCCGCGAAAATCGGGAACGGCCATGGTGCCTTTGCCGCCCTGACCCATAATGTCGATACGAACTCGATCCTGACCCAGCAGCGTCAGGGCTGCGACGGCACACGATGCGAAGATCCATTTCACTCTGTTGGCTTTCATTGCTGTAGTCGAAACCAGAACTCCAGGGTGGCGCTGTTTCCTTGGTATTGCGGCGGAAGCGGCGGAAAAGGTGCAGATGCAACAATCGCTCTCTGCGCCGACTGGTCAATCGTGAAGTTTCCGCTGCTTTGCTGAATTTTCAGATTACGAATACTGCCGTCCCGCAGCAGCTCAAAGCTCACCACCGCGGCGGGAAGCGTTCGAAGGCGCGCGTCGAGATCCTGCGACCTCCAATTTCGGCTCACTCGTTCTCGAAGCAACTGCTCATACCAGCCGAGCTGTGTCCCAAAGGGACTCGAACTGCCCGAGCCAACACCGCCCCCGCCGGGAGAAGGACTGAACATCGCCGACGATGCCGACTGACCCTCGCGCGAGTAGACCTGGTTGGGATTTCTGGGACGGTCGTAACGCCGGTCACTCGGCCGGCTCTTGCCAGGCTTGGGCGCGCGTCCCGGAAGTGGGATCGCTTCCGGCTCAGGAACCGGCTCGCGTTTTGGCTCAGTTTTCGGCGGCGGCGCAGGAACTTGGGATTCCGTATCGTTAGCGACGGGATTGATGCGACCCTGCGTGATCATCGGAATCGACTTCACGGCCGTGATGGCCGCTGCCCCTCCGCCGAGCGAGTTCGGATCGCCCCAGTTAACGTAGTTCCTGCCGCGCCAGTAACCATAGCCAACAATCAATGCAGCGATGCCCGCGTGCAACACCAACGACCCGAGCAACGGTGGAGTCAGCTTCTCCGGAAGATCGGTGGTATCGCGGTGCAAGGTCATGTACTTGGTCTAACGCTTCGCTCGGGGATTCCCGTCGAGCGGTTGAGTCACCATACGCACCTGCAGCTTCGCTTCGGTCAATGCGCTCACCACTTGTGCAATCGGGTCCCACACAGTTCCCTTATCGGCACGAACGTAGACTCCATCGCTCTTCGGATAGCGCTGCCGGACGGCTTCACCCAACGAGTTGATGTTGACCGGCTTCTCGGCAAGGAAAATCTCGCCGTCGCGCGTGAGGGTCACCACCGGTAAATCTTGTGTGGTGTCCTGTACCTGGCGCACCTTCGGGACGTCGACTTCGAGTCCGAACTCCATCACGTGCGCCGTCAGCATGAAGATGATCAGCAGCACAAGCACCACGTCGACCAGAGGCACCACGTTCATCTCGGCAAGCGTTCCGTTCGAACCTCGAAAACGGCTGCGTCCCCTGCCCGAGTTGTTGGATACCGAGAACCCCATAATTAGTCTTCGAACTTCTGCTCAGCCAGGTTTAGGAATTCGAGGGAAAAGTCCTCCATGCGAGCACCAATCTCGCGGATGCTGTTCCCGAAATAGTTGTAGAAGATCGCCGCCGGGATCGCAGCCGCGAGCCCAAGAGCCGTTGCCACGAGCGCTTCCGAGATCGGTGGGCCAACGGCGCGCAAACTGGCGCCACCGGCTGAACCGAGACTGTTGAAAGCATTGATGATGCCCCAGACTGTCCCGAACAAGCCGACAAATGGCGAGACGGCCGCGGTGGTGGCAAGCCAGTTCAAGTTGTGCTCGAGCCTCGAGATCTCTTCGTTAATGCCGAGTTGCAGGCTCCGCTCGAGTGCAAGCTTGTTGGTCAGAGTGCCTCGCGCCTTCACTTGCCGGTTCACCTCGGAGTAGCCGAAGTCGAAGACCGTGACCAAAGGTGCCGAACGGAACTGCTCCATAACAACAGCAGCCGCTTCCACACCTTGCTTACGGAAAGCTCGGAGAAATTGGGTGTTCGCGATCCGCGCCGACCGAAGACGGCCCCACTTGGCAAAGACGATCGTCCAGGAATAAATAGATAGGATCAGCAACGCCAACAATGTCCCTTTTTGAACAGGACCGGATGAAACGATGGAATCCCAGATGCTGACCTGCAGCAGCGCTAGATGCAAAAGGGGTTGAACTCCTGAAAGTTCTATCATATCGAAGCAGTAGCCATCGACCAGCTACAAACAAATCACCAGCCTTATGTTTTATCGTCGGTGGAACAGACCCTTCCGGTCAATCGCAAAGACGCGTCTGAGGCCAAAAAAGTCCAACGTTACAATTGGTCCGAATGCTCCTGGAGCTGATGGTAGAGAACCTCGCCGTAGTGGAGCGGCTGCGGCTGCGCTTTGGCGCGGGGTTGAACGTGCTCACCGGCGAGACCGGTAGCGGCAAATCCATCGTGGTGGATGCTTTCAACCTGCTGTTGGGCGGCCGGGCATCAGCGGAGATGGTCCGGTCGGGCACGGATCGAACGAGAGTTGCAGGCGTCTTCGCGCTGCCGGATGGCGCCACGCAAGTGCTTGAGGCTGCAGGCATCGAAACAGAAGAAGAGGAGCTGCTGATTGAACGTGAGGTTACGGCAGCGGGTAAGTCTCGTGCATTTGTGGCAAATCGTCCGGCAACGGCCGCGTTGTTGCGCGACCTTGCTCCGTATCTCGGCGAGATTCACGGCCAGCATGATCAGCAGAGGCTCCTGAGCCCGGAGTCGCAGCGGGACATTTTAGATGAGTATGCGGGCTGCGAAGAGCTGCTTCGAAGCGTAGCAGCGAGTTACCGCTCCTGGTCACGGGCATCGAAAGAACTGCAGGAGCTCGAAGGGAAGGAGCAGGAGCAACTCCGTTTACTCGATCTTTGGACGTTTCAGCGGGATGAGATCGCGAAGGCACAGCTCAAACCGGGCGAGGATGTCGAGCTCGAGAACGAGCGGCGTGTGCTGCAAAACGTTACCAGACTTTTGGAGAACGCTTCGCAAGCCTACGACGCGCTGTACGAAGCAGAGGGTTCGGCATACGCACAAGTACGCGCGGCGATGCGTCGCCTCGAGGATCTGACTCGAATCGACGGTTCGCTCGAAGCGGTGGTGGAAGCGCTCAAGCCGGCTCAAATTGCTGTGTCGGAAGCGTCCTCAACGCTGCGGGACTATGTCGCCAAGCTGGAAGCGGATCCTCAGCGGCTGGAGGAAGTAGAGTCACGGCTGGCTGCCATCGACAAGCTGAGGCGCAAATACGGCGCCACCGTCGAGGAGATTCTCGAGTTCCTTGCCA
>DASQVJ010000146.1:0-8439 GCA_035640835.1 Bryobacteraceae bacterium | reverse complement strand
ATAGGCCGAGTCCCCGGCGACAATCGTGCGAACATATGACGCCAGCGCCCGTCGCAAATCGACGTCATTCAGAGCACGCCCAAAGACAGCCTGAAACTCCGCCTCGTAGCTCGGAGCCTCGCCCAACCTTCGGACCGCCTCCACCATTGACAAATCCATCTCGAGCTTGTTCAGAATCGGCTGCACCACCTGATCCTCGAGCGACGCGGCACGCCCATCCCAAAAGAACGATTTGCCCCAAGCTCGATTGAAGATCGCCGGCGTCCTGCGACTTCCGTGCTGTCCCCGAACACCCACCGCAAGCGGCTGAGCATCGGTAAATGCCCTCGCCGGATCATGACAGGTCGCACACGAGATCGACCGATCCAGGGACAGCCGTTTGTCGAAGAAGAGCTTGCGGCCGAGCGCCGCCTTCTCCCGAGTCAGTGGATTGTCATCAGGCGAAGGCACGAGCGCATCCAGTCCCAGCGGCACGGTGAGGGTAGTTGCCGCAGCCATCAACAGGACTGGCACCATCGCATTCATTTGAGTGGAAGCATCCGAACTTCGTTGTGAATGCCGCCTGTCGTAAATGTCAACAGCGGTCCCGAGAGCGCGGGACTCACCCGACCACCGTCGTACCCATCCAACAGGATCTGCGTCATGGTCCCGCCCTGCTTCGGCAGATAAAACAGCTTCGACCCGCGCCGTACGTAGAATCCATTGCCCTGAGCCCCGAGCAACTCACCATCTCCGATCGCGACCTTCTGACCCGTGCCCACCAACACCACCGACGTGCCCACCTGCAGCGCTACCACCTCCGCGCCCTCGCCCACTGCGATTGCCCGCACCACGCCGCCCTTCCAAAACTCGCGTGTACCCCGAGTCTTCAGGTTGTGCGACAACACCGTATTCCCGTCGGCGTACAAGACCTCGTGTTCGGACTTCCAGGCTCCTGGCACGCCACGAAATCCAGCCGTCTCCGACACAAACACAACCGCCGTCGACCCGTCCTTTACATCGACCCGAAACAGGCCCGCGCGACCTTTGCCATCGCTCCCCGACAACAATAACGAAGCCAAATCCGGCGACCACTGCATACCCTCGATATGCGCCATGGAGGTCTTCAATTCCCAATCCTTCTCCCCCCTGAGCGACCGCACCCGTAGCGCCCTCGCAGGCTGCCCATAGTTCTCCGAGCCCACCGGAACAAGATACGCGAGCATCGACCCATCCCACGAAAGCGCGGGCGTCGATCCGGCCAACTTGCTCTCCCCGGGCGCCCCAATCGCGGCTAGATGGATCGCTGTCTCATCCCGGCGCAACCCGTAAAGAAGCACGTTCGCGCGCGTCAACCCCAAGGGAAGCGCCCGCTCCAACCCGCTCTTCACAACCACCGCAGCACCCGCCGCCTTCCCGCTACTCACAGGCACTCGACACAAGGCACCATCGCTGAGATAGAACACAGCCTGCCCGTCATCCGACCACAGCGGAAACCTGTCCTCACCCGGCGACTCCACCAACTGCCATTGGCGCTTCCCAACCACGTCGAGCACGTAGATATCACGCGGCCCCGGCTTATCCCCGGCAAACGAGTCGAACGCGACATACCGCCCATCCGGCGACAAACTCATCTTCTTCGGATAAACCCAGGGCAGGGACTTGAGCACCTCCACCTGACCCGTTTTTGACGAAACGAAGCCAACTTGGCTGATGTTGTCCTTGCGGAAAAGCAACGTGAGGATTCGCGAGCCATCCGGCGACCACGAGGTCGGTTGTACAAACCCCGCTTCTTCGTTGCTATACACCACGCGGTCGCCCGAGCCATCCACATTCACCACGCGCAGATCATAAAAACCCTTCGCGTTGCGCCACGCATATGCGACCTGCTTGCCGTCGCGCGAGAACACCGAGAAGTAGGCAAACTCCTCTGACCCCGCAGGCTTCTTCGTGAGCTTCCGCGTCTCACCCGTCTTCAACACACGAAGGGCGAGATCACCAGTGCGAAGGTCGACAAAGGAAAGCAGCGCCCCGTCGGGTGACGGAGCACCCAGAAAGGTCACGTCTGCGCCGCTCCACACCGTTTGCCCGAGCGCAAACGCTCCGGTCAAACAGGCGCAGATCAGCACTCGTTGCACACAACCTCAGACGAGAATGTCTTTTACAACGTTGCCCGCGATGCCCGTCAGCCGCGCATCCAAGCCTTGGAACTTGACCGTCAGCCTCTTGTGATCGATGCCGAGCAGATGCAGCATCGTCGCATGGAAATCCGGGACCGCCACGGGATTCTCTTGCGCGGCATACCCAAGCTCATCGGTTGACCCGTACGACATGCCGCCCTTGATACCACCGCCTGCCAGCATGAACGAAAAGCCCTTGATATGGTGATCGCGGCCATTGCCGCCCTGTGACATCGGTGTACGTCCGAACTCTCCGCCCCAAACCACGAGCGTATCGTCGAGCATGCCTCTTTGCTTCAGGTCTTTGATCAACGCCGCCGTCGCCTGATCGGTCTCCTTGGCCTTGATCACCATGTTTTCCTTCACGCCGTTATGGTGATCCCAATCGCGATGGTAAAGCTGAATGAAGCGAACGCCACGCTCGGCGAGTCTGCGAGCCAGCAGGCAGTTCGAAGCAAAGGATCCATCACCTGGATTGGCACCATACATGTCGAGGACACTCTGCGGCTCCTTCGACATGTCTACAAGCTCAGGCACGGCCGTCTGCATGCGGAACGCCATCTCATACTGAGACACGCGCGTCAGCACCTCCGGATCACCGAGAGTCTGGTGTTGCAGCTTATCAAGCTTCGTGATCGCCTCGATCGAGTCCTTCTGCACATCCGCGTTCATACCCGGCGGGTTTTGAATGTGCAGCACCGGATCGCCGATCGAATTCAACTTCACGCCCTGGAAGCGGCTTGGTAACAGGCCTGCTGACCATTGCCGCGCCGCGATCGGCTGCATCTGCCCGCCTTTGCCGGACGAAACCAGCACGATGAACCCAGGCAGATCATTCGTCTCGGCACCAAGTCCGTACAGCAGCCACGATCCCATGCTCGGGCGACCTGTAATGATGGACCCCGTGTTCATGAGCGTGTGCGCCGGGTCGTGATTGATCTGCTCCGTCCACATCGAGCGCACGATGCACACGTCGTCCGCCACACTTCCAATTTGCGGGAACAACGAGCAGATCTCCTGTCCCGATTTGCCGAACTTCTGGAACTCGTGCTGCGGCCCAAAGCAGACGAGCTTGGAATTCTGCAACTGCGCAATCTGCTGACCCTTGGTGAAAGACTCCGGCATCCCCTCGCCATGCATTTTGGCGAGCTTCGGCTTGTAGTCGAATGTCTCCAGGTGCGACGGCCCGCCGGCCTGATACAGGAAGATCACCCGCTTGGCTTTGGCCGGATGATGCAGCGGATCGACCACGCCTTTGTAGCCCTTCGCGGGCCCATCGGTTGCAGCTCGCAACCGCTCCGAACCGAGGAGCGAATTCAGCGCGAACAATCCCAGGCCCGAAAGCCCCTGGCGCAGGAATGCGCGTCGAATGATTAAATCTGTTTGCATCTCGAGATATCCCTAATTCCGCGTAATCGTCTCGTGCAGATTCAAGATCGTGCGAGCCACCGTCGTCAGTGCCGCAAGCTGTGGCGCATTCGCCGTCGACGCCACCGGAGCCTCGCCTACACGCAGCAGCTCTTCGGCACCCTTCTTATCCGACTCGAACCGTTGCAGTGTCTTCCGATACAGCTCCGTTAGAATCGACTTCTCCTCGGCCGTCGGAGCGCGATTCAGTGCTTTCTCAAAAGCCCAGGCGATCTGCGCCTCCACGGTTGCTCCGCCACTGGTGGACATGTTCTGCGCAAACACCCTCGCGGCCTCCACGAAGATCGGATCGTTCAACAGTATGAGTGCCTGCAATGGTGTGTTCGAGTTCACTCGATTCACTGCGCACTCCTCACGCGTCGGAGCATCGAACGTCTGCAACGTCGGATGCAGGAACGTCCGGCGCCACTCCGTATACAGCGCACGCCGATACAGGTCGTCGCCCCAGCTCTCCGAGTAGTCCCGCTTCGGGAAATTCATGGCGAACAGATAACCTTCCGGCTGATACGGCCGCACGCTCGGGCCGCCAAACCGCTCCTTCAACAATCCCGAGACACTCAGCGCGATGTCATGCACCACTTCCGCATCCACGCGGAAGCGGCTCTGCCGGGCCAGCAACCGGTTGTCCGGATCCTTCTCATCCAACTGCGGCGAGCTCAGCGATGACTGACGATACGTGTGGCTCAGCACAACGGTCCGCACCAGGTGCTTCATGTCCCATGCCTGAGCACCCTTTGCGTTCACTGTGGGCTGCATGAACTCCGCCGCCATCCAATCGAGCAGCTCCGGATGTGTCGGCCACTCGCCTTGCGACCCGAGATCCTCGAGCACCTTCGAAAGCCCTGTCCCGAAGAACTGCCTCCACAACCGGTTCACGTAAACTCGCGCCGTCAGGGGATTGTTCTTCGCGACGATCCAGTTCGCGAGATCGAGCCTGGTCGCCTCCCGATCGCCCGTCTCGAGTTTGCCGAGAAACGCAGGAATTGCAGGCGTCACCACCGCACCCGACTCATCAAGGAAGTTCCCGCGCGGCAACACACGAGTCAGCCGCGGCCGCGTCCGCTCCGTCATCAGCACGCGCGGAATCTCGGCATCAAACGCGGCCCGCTGCGCCTGCAACATTGCGAGCTTCGCACTCAATGGCTCCAACTCCGGCGACGCCCATTGATAAAAGGACAGTGCGAGCTTCTGCAGCTCTTCCGTCCGCTCTTCTTCCGCCGTCTCGAGCGCCTTCAGTACATCCGGCGCGATCCCGTTGTCCACCGCGAACATCAACGCATTTTGCGGATCGCCCGCCGGCTTCGCCTTCACCTTGCGGGCCGAGTCACCGACTTCCGGCCACGAGTTCGCTTCCGACAACGCTACTCGGAAGCGCCCGATCGTGGCTCGCCGATAGGGCGATTCCTGCCGGAGCCGCAGGGTCAGCACCGACCCCGCACCAGTCGTTACCGGCTCCGCGAGCCGTACCGCCAGGAATGCATTGCGCGACTCGCCGAAGCCGACGCCCCAGCCCGTTCGAAGGTCACCATCAATCGCCATTGGGGCCGCGTTCTCCGGCCACTCGCCAAACTCGTTGGTCGTTGCCGTTTGCAGCTTGAGCTTGCGAAGCGCTTTGCCATCGTCTGCGATTTCAACCTCAAGCTCGCTCAATACGAACCGGTCCGCACCACGCGACATTCGGTTGCCCGGCAGGCTTTCGTCTTGCCAGATATCGAGGCCAACCGAGCGCCACGTTCCCTCGCCCGGTTTCACCTTCACGGTATAGACTTCACGATCCGGATTCGGACCCGATGCCATCACAAGCCCACGAGCCGTCCCACGATCCGAAACCAGCGATCCATTCAGGTAGAAGTTCGAGTCCACCGGCTCATCGCCCGTCACGGTGAGCTTCGCCCCATTCGCTGTCGAGGCTTCAACCGGCACTTGATACCGCCACGCCAGCTTGCCCGCGCGATACGCGGCCAGGGTGTCCGTCTCCCACCGCCACCTCTTTTCTTCGAGGGCCCTCGTCTTCGTGGTGAGTTCAGTCTTCAGGGCCTCAATCTGCGAATCGAACGCGTCCAGCTTGGCCTTCTGCTCGGCGCTCGGCAATGCGAGCTTCGAGCCCCAAGCCTTAACACCACGATCGGGAACCAACCCGGTTTCCTTGATATCTGAGAAGAACGCCTTGAACGAATAGAAGTCTTTAGCGGTGAACGGATCGAACTTATGGTCGTGGCACTCCGCGCACCCCATGGTTGCGCCGAGCCAGACCGTGGTGGTCGTGCGCACTCGATCCGCGCCGTACTTCGCCAGGTACTCCTTCGGCTGCAGCCCACCCTCGGCCGACGCTCGATTCAACCGGTTGTAAGCGCTCGCGATTTTTTGTTCCAGCGTCGCGTTCGGCAGCAGGTCACCTGCGATCTGCTCGCGCGTAAACACATCGAAGGGCTTGTTATCGCGGAACGACTTCAGAACGTAATCGCGATACGGCCACGCAGGCCACAGATTGTCGCCATGGAAACCCGCGCTGTCCGCGTAACGCACGGCATCGAGCCAGCGCACGGCCTGCATCTCCGCATATCTCGGAGACGCCAGCAGGCGATCCACGACCGCCTCATACGCGTTCGGCGACTTGTCTTTCAGGAAGGCGTCCAATTCGGCGGGGGTCGGCGGCAGCCCCGTCAAGTCGAGAGTCACCCGGCGTAGCAGCGTCCGCTTGTCCGCCTCCGCCGATGGCTTCAGCCCGTCGCGGAGGAGTCGCTCCTGAATAAAGTTGTCTATGGGATTTCGTATCGTGCCGCCGGCCACAGCAGGCACGGCTGGACGCTTCACCGGCTCATAAGCCCAATGGCCCTGGTACACCGCACCTTCGGCCACCCAACGCTTCAGCAGCTCCTTCTGCTTCTCGGTGAGCTCTTTGTGCGCATACTTCGGAGGCATCACCTTTGCGTCAGCCGCAAACACCCTCTGAATGATGTGGCTCTTCTCTGGATCGCCGGGAACGATCGGCGCCAGACCTTTCTTGTTCGGCTTCAGCGCCTCGTCTCGAATGTCGAGCCGCATGTTGGCCATGCGCGCTTTCGCGTCCGGCCCATGACACCGGAAGCACGTGTCCGACATGATCGGGCGAATGTCTCGATTAAACTGAACAGGCTGTTCCGCCCCGTAGGCTGAATACGAAAACGCCAGCAGGATCGTAGGGAGCCATCGACTCATGATGGCCCTATCTTATAACCTGCTGGCGTCGAAATTACTGCCTGTATCCGCCCGCCAGAATTAGCGGTTGCCCAGTCACCCAACCCGCGTCTTCTGAAGCAAAGAACACGGCTGCCCGAGCGACATCCACCGGCTCGGCGATGCGTCCCAGCGGAGTGCCCGCTTCGGTGATCTTCCGGAAGTCACTTTCGTGGATCCCCTGGTCGATCACTCCTTCAGTAATCACCATACCCGGATTGAGCGAGTTCACGCGTATCTTCCTCGGCCCAAGCTCCCTCGACAATGAGATCGTGATCGCATCCACGGCCGCCTTTGTAGCGCTGTAAACCGACGCGCTCGGTACAGGCATTTGCGAAACGATCGAGCTGATATTGATGATCGACCCACCCTCGGGCCCGATCAATTTCACCGCTTCCTGCGTTGCCAGCAATAGCCCCAACACGTTCAAGTCGAAGTGCCTGTAGAAGTGCTCTGGTGTGACACTCTCGATCGGACGAAACTCGTAGACTCCTGCATTATTGACGAGGATGTCGAGCCGGCCGAACGCCTTCTTCGTTTCCTCAAAGAGCCTCGCTACCTGCTCCGGCTTTGAAAGATCCGCCTGGACGGCAATCGCTTTGCCGCCCGCCGCTTCAATGCGTTTCACCACGCTGTCAGCACCCGCTTTGCTCGACGCGTAGTTCACTACTACCGAAGCGCCCTCCAATGCCAGCTGCTCAGCAATCGACGCTCCGATGCCTTTCGAGGCACCTGTGACTACTGCAACCTTTCCATTCACCTTGCCCATCGTATTTCCCCTTTTTTTGTTTAGACGATTCGACAACCGTCTAAATGATGAGCGGTCTGCGGAATTGGATTCACCCGAGCTTTTACATCTTGTGGAGTTCGCCGAGGTACGCGTTCCAGGTCTCCCGATCAAACGTAGCGTCCATAAACTTCCCTCGACGCTCCGTACTGACCAAACCGCACGCCTCGAGCTCTTTGATGTGATGAGAAAGAGTCGCCGCTGTAATTGGAACGCGCTCGCGCAACTCGGCGCACGAGGAGCATGACCCGCTCGCGATCTGTTTCAAAATTTCGAACCGGCGCGGATCCGCGAGCGCCTTCGTGATCCTTTGGACCTGACGCGCTGAAATAGAAGCTCCTGTCTTGCGTCGAGTAGCCAATCAGGCTTTCTTGATGACGATCTGCTTCCTATCCATCCGCCCCACGTTCCCGTTGGTCGAGATCTTGCGAGTGTGGACGACTTTCTTCGGCAGACCGCTGGCGCTCTCCATCGTATACTCAACCGTGTCCACCACGTCGACAGGCGGCATCTGAGCTGCTGAGTTCTTCGCAGCCGCTCCCATACTCGACATCAGCGCCTTCGCGGCTTCCTGAAGAGTCTTCGGATCGTACTGCTGAACCGTCGTGACGAGAAACTCGCCCTTGGCTTTGTCGACCTTGGTGACCGAGATCGACATTTCACTTTCGAGCTGCCCGGCACCCAACGGGCTCGGCGTCAGCACCTTCATCTTGACCGGCTTGCCTTGCTGCACACCCGACCCGGCGAGTCCAAAGATCATGATCGCGTCACGTGCCGCCGATTCCACCAGCTTGTCCGGTGACACAACCTGCTTCACGGTCCGCTCAAACGCCTGCCGCGCCTGATCGT
>DASQVJ010000145.1:0-6637 GCA_035640835.1 Bryobacteraceae bacterium | reverse complement strand
CGATGCCTTGGTATTACAAGGTAGCCTCGTGGTGGGGCGGTCAGGCCGGATCTCTTCTCCTTTGGGCATTCGTACTCTCCTGGTATTCCACCACGGTTCTTTTGACCGGCGGCAAGCGCTTCCGCACAATGATGCCCTACGTTGTGTCCGTGCTCATGTTCACGGAGGCCTTCTTCCTGCTGCTCGTCGCATTCGTCGTCAGCCCTTTCAATGTGCTGATGCAGGGTCGCGGAATCGTCGATGTCGGCGACGGGCAGGGGCTCAATCCCCTGCTGCAGTACTGGACGATGATGATTCATCCTCCCGTGCTCTACCTCGGCTACGTCGGATTCACTGTTCCCTTTGCATTCGCGATCGCATCGCTGATCACTCGCGCGAAGGGCGAAGATTGGATCTACACAACGCGCCGCTGGGCAATTGTCACCTGGTTCTTCCAGAGCGCCGGAATCGTGCTTGGCGCAGGTTGGGCGTACTCGGTGCTGGGGTGGGGCGGTTACTGGGGCTGGGACCCGGTTGAAAATGCCTCGCTGCTACCTTGGCTGACGTCCACCGCCTTCCTGCATTCCGTGATGATGCAGGAGAAGAAGGGAATGATGAAGGTGTGGAACATCGTCCTGGTGTCCGCCACTTTCTTCCTCTGTATCTTCGGAACAACGTTGACCCGATCCGGCCTCGTCAGCTCGGTGCATGCGTTTGCACAATCTCCGATCGGTGGATACTTCTTCGGTTTCCTGGCCATCGGAATCGCCGGGACCACCTATCTGATTCTGGACAGGCTCGAGTACTTGAAGCCGGAGGCTCGGCTCGAGAGTGTCGTCTCCCGTGAATCGAGTTTCTTGTTCAACAACCTGGTGTTGGTCGCCAGTTGCTTCTCCATCCTCTGGGGCACGTTGTTCCCGGTCATCTCCGAAGCCGTCACCGGCGAGAAGATCAGTGTGGATGCGCCTTTCTTCAACAAGGTGAACATCCCCATTGGACTGTTTCTGCTCTTCCTGACCGGCGTCGGACCTCTCGTCGCCTGGCGACGGAGCTCTCTCGAGAGCCTGAAAAAGTCGTTCCTGATTCCCACGGTGATGATGTTCCTGATGATGGCGGCCCTGGTCGGTACCGGCGTGCGCCACCTCTACGCAGTGCTGAGCTTCGGGCTGTGTATGTTCGTGACCACCACCGTGGTGATGGAGTTTTGGAAAGGGGCTCGACAGATCTCCAATAAGACCGGGCAGAACCTGCTTGCCGCGACCATCGAGTTAACCCACCGCAACACGCGCCGCTATGGTGGATACCTGGTCCACATGGGCATTGTCGCGATGTTCATCGGGTTTACAGGAGCTGCATTCAACCTGGATGTGACACGAGAGGTTGGCGTCAACGACAGTCTGAAGATCGGCCGGTACGACCTTCGAGTCCGCGAGATCACCGATGGCGAGAACGAAAATTACGTTAGCCGGAAGGCTCTCGTCGATGTCCTTGTCAACGGGGATAAAGTCGGAACGCTTGAACCCGAACGCCGCGTCTACAAGGCTAGTCGCCAAGGCACTTCCGAAGTGGCCATCCGCCGACGTCTGAACGAGGATCTCTACCTGAACTTCGCAGGCAACTCGGACGACGGAAGCAAAGCGGTCATTCAGGCCTACGTGTTTCCGCTGGTCTCCTGGATCTGGATTGGCTTCTGGGTGCTGGTGATGGGCACAATCGTGTGCCTGATACCTAGCAAGATTCGCCTGCAGTACGCCCGCACCGAGGTCGTTGGAGTAACCCGTAGTCATGCACCGGTTCAGAAATAGCTTGTTGCTGGTCTTGCTGGCCGCTGTGGCTCTGCCGCAGACGTCCAGCAAGCTGGCGACTCCTGAGGTGCGCCGCGTAGGTGAACGGCTTGCTTGCAAGTGTGGTGCTTGCAACAACACCGTCGGCAATTGCCCCATGCTCGAGTGCCACTACGCAAGTCCGGCGCGCACCAAGATCTCAGAAATGCAAAAGGCTGGTGTGAGCGATGACGCCATCGTGGAAAGCTTTGTGAAGGAGTCGGGACTGGCCGCTCTTTCACAGCCTCCCGCCGAAGGCTTCCACTTGTTGGGATATGTAATGCCGTTCATCGCGTTGTTGATTGGCCTGGGCGGAATCTCGCTTTACATCAAGCGCTTCTCGCGAAAGCCAACGGCTGCGGGGGTGCAACCGCTAGAGGACCAGGTGCTCGCGCGTTATCGCGAGCGAATCGATAAGGATCTGGCAAAACTCGATTGATATTCCTCGTTGTTGCCCTCGCCCTCACAGTTCTGGTGCTATTCTTCACCTTTCGTGTGCGTCCGCAAGACCTGCCGGAGGTCGCGCCGCCTTCGCCTGCTCACCACCTTGAAACCCGAAAAGCGGCGATCTACGAGAATCTCCGCGATCTCAACTTCGAGTATCGAGTCGGCAAGCTGTCCGACGCGGATTACCAGCGAACCAAGACCGAGTTACAAACGCAGCTTGCTGGTGTCCTCCACGAGATCGAGGAGCTTAGCAAGGCAGCAACGGCACCTGCACCGCCCGCTGAAAAAGAAAGAAAGGTCGCCAAGCGGAAGCCCTCGTTTGCTTGCCCACACTGCAAAGCGAGTTTCGACAAGCCATTGAAGTTCTGCGGAGAATGCGGCAAGCCCATGGCCGTGGAGGCTGGCGCTTGAGACTCATCATCTTCTTTCTTCTGATGGCCCCGCTGTTCGGGGTCGACGGCATCGTCCGCAACGGCACCACGGAGAAGCCTCAAGCTAACGCCTCCGTGACACTTACCCGTCTTGGCCAGGGCATGGAGCCGGTTGGAACCGTAACCACCGATGCCGAAGGCCGGTTCCAGATCCCGCACCAGTTGCAGCCCAACGTGCCTTACCTCCTGCAGGCCATGCATCAGGGCGTCAATTACAACCGCATGATCCAACCGGGACCTGCGGCGCCCACTTCGTTACAGATCGTCGTGTACGATGCCCTGCCGAAGCCGAACCAAGCCAAGGTCACACAGGACATGATCCTGCTCGAGCCCTCGGGCTCGGAGATCAACGTCAGCGAAAGCGTCATCTGGGAGAACAGGGGAACCACTACGTTCTTCAATCCCCAAGGCACTCTACGATTCCAGCTTCCGGAAGGCGCGGGCGGAAACGTGCGAGTCAGTGTCGTCTCCGCAGGAGGCATGCCCATCACCCGGCCTGCTGAAAAGGTCGCCGAGCCGAATATCTACGCCGTGAAGTACCCCGTGAAGCCCGGTGAGACGCGCTTCGATATTCAATACCGTTTGCCTGCCCAGAGTTCGTTCGAAACTAAGATCCTTCATGGCGGCGGATCCGTTCGGCTCATTGCGCCGAAGGGCGTGAAGTTCATCTCTGACAACCTCCAGGATCTGGGCCCGGAACCGCGCACACAAGCGACGATTTATGAGCTCAAAGGCTCCGAAATCGCCCTCAAGATCGAAGGCACGGGCACGCTTCGTGGAGCTGCGGGCGGCTCAGGTGAAGGCGAAGCGGCTGGAGGCGAAGCCGATGTTCCCCAGATTGAGGAAAAGAAGCCTCGCATCTATGAGCGCGTCGTACCTGTCCTCGGCCTGGTCGGCTTGATGCTGGGGCTCGGAACCACCCTCATGCTGCGGAATCAGGCAAAGGTCTCTCAGGCAGGGCGTCGCGGCAAGTGAACGCTCCGGCAATTGCGGTCAACAAACTATCGAAGTATTACGGTGACTATGCTGCTTTGCGTGAAGTCTCGTTTCAAGTCGAACGGGGATCATGTATGGCGCTGCTCGGTCGCAACGGTGCCGGTAAGACCACGCTTCTTCGCGTGATGTCCGGCTTGCTCACCCCGAGCGAGGGAAAAGTCCAAGTGCTTGGAGCCGACGTTCGTCAATCGGCCACTCGTGAGCGCATCGGCGTGCTCAATCATGGAATCGGTCTGTACGACGAGCTATCCGCCGAGGAGAATCTCCGGCTGTTCGCGCGAATGTACACCATTTCCGAAGCCTCTGCGCGAGCGGCACACTGGCTCGAGAAAGTGGGCCTGACGCGCGTCCGCGAGAGCTTGGTGCGGGAGTTCTCGCGTGGAATGCGACAGAGGCTTGCGGTCGCGCGCGTCTTTCTCCACGATCCCGAAGTCCTCCTACTCGACGAGCCCTTCACCGCTCTGGACGACAAAGCGATCGCCTTACTACAATCGCTGCTGCGCGACGCTCTGTCTGAAGGCAAGACCGTGATCATGTCGACCCACCAACTCCGCGAAGCGCTCGAGCTAGCCACACACGTCGCTCTCATCACGAGGGGAAGACTGACACGCACAGCGCAGCGAACCCCGGAGATGTTGCACGATCCGGGATACATCTATCGAGAATGGGAGTGATGCGATTTTATGCACTCTTATTCTTGCTGCTCGCGAATTTAGCCGCTAAAGAATTACCTCCAGAATTGAACCGCATCGTCGATCTCGCGGCGAAAGCTCCGCCCGAATACGGAGCTGCGGCCCTGCTCGACGTCGCGGCGAGGCTGCCCGCTAAAGAGAAGTTGCCGTACTTGGTGCGGGCCTTCGAGCTGGCGGCAAGCGGATCGCCCCAAGTCGGCGTGGAGCGGCAGGCCGAGGCCGTCCTGGCGCTCGTACCGTTAGACCCCGCGCTTGCGCGCGAACTCTTTGGACGCATCCATCCGAAGTCTCCCGGGCCGCTTTCCTGTACCGCCGATTCTGTGCCGCCAGAATCCTATGGTTTGGCCATTCGACTCGTCTCTGAGAGAACGTTCACTCCCGAGGAGCGGCTGAAAGGGGACCACGTCAGGCTTTTGGTCGAGTACCTGGCTACCGTGACCGCCCCGCAACAGATTCAGCCGTCAGTCGTTGGACTGACCGCCGAGGAGCTGGCCGAAGTCGCATATGCCGTGGCTGGAGCCCTCGGGAGATTGCAGACCGACGATCGCACCTTCACGCTGACCCTCAAGAAGCTCTCGAATGAAGTTCAGGCTCTCCACGCAAGCCTTAGTGGATCTGCGCGTGTCGAACTCGCCGCCGCTTGGCGCAAGTATCTTGTGAACCATCTGAAGGGGAAACGGTGTTCTTCCGCAAGTCCGGAGGAGATCGAGGTGATCCAGACCTATAACTCGTCTCTCGTCACGGAAGATTCCCGCACGCAGCCGATTGCAAAGGAAGAGACGGATGGTGAAAGGATGGATAAAGCAGAGGATCCCAATGCCAAGGACGTCCAAAAATGGTCGGAACGCTTCCGGTCCCTGATGTTTGCGAATGGCGGTGGCCTACCTCGCTCGACCGACCAGAAGCAAACGGTCGTCTGGCAAAGGGAATTCGATGCGATAGTCGCCGAAGTGGAAGGAACTCGTCGCAACGACGGCGAGTCTGAGTCCTCCTTCTTGCTCCGCAAGGCAAACGGATATCGAGTGCTCGCTTTCGCAGCTGCGGAAGATCGAAAGGCCGCACTGATTCAGGACTTCGCAGCATTTCTCGCGGGCAGTCCGGTGCGAACCGAAGATCCCGCCCTCTGGACGAAGGTTGTGGCCAGTTCTTATTCGATTGATGCCGTCCGATTTCGAGAAGCCTTCGAAAGGTCCGGCGATCCACTGCTTCTGCTTCAAAGCGCTCTGTTAAGTCTGCCTCCTCGCCCAGCGATATGATTGACACATCATGTTCTCTGTTACATCCTTCGCTTCGCAAGCGATGCTGTTTTCGCTGCTGGCGAGCACGCTCGGCGCGGGCATGTGCCTTGCCCAACCCAAGTACGATCTCTTAATTAAGGGCGGACATGTCATCGATCCGAAGAACGACATCGACCGGGTCTCGGACGTCGCGATTGCAAACGGAAAGATAGCGGCCGTAGCTGCCAACATCCCAGAGTCGGAAGCAAAACGCATCGCCGATGCAAAAGGTCTTTATGTTACGCCAGGCCTCATCGACATTCATGTGCACGTTTTCGCGGGCACCGGTATTCCTCGCGCATACGTTGGCGACTTGAGCGTTTATCCGGACAATTTTTCGTTCCGCACGGGCGTGACCACCATGGTCGACGCCGGAACCGCAGGTTGGACAAACTTTCCACAATTTCGAAAACTGGTGATCGACCGCGCGAAAACTCGAGTGCTGGCCTTCATCAACATCGTTGGACGCGGCATGACCAACGGCCCGGGTGAGAACGACCCCACCGATATGGATCCCAAGAAGGCCGCTGAAATGGCGATGCAAAACAAAGACATCGTGGTCGGCTTCAAGACCGCTCACTACAAGGGCGAAGGATGGCCTTCCGTCGATGGTGCGATCGCGGCAGGAAAGATCGCCAATCTCCCTGTGATGGTCGACTTCGGTTACGTCACCCCCGAGCGCAACCTCGATGTGCTGATGCGCGACAAGATGCGTCCCAAGGACATCTACACTCACTGCTACTCCGGGCATCGAGGCGAGCTTGTAGACGGCAAGGTAAGCGCACCGATGATCGAAGGTCGCAAGCGCGGCATCTTCTTCGATGTCGGCCATGGTGGTGGCAGTTTTTATTGGAACATTGCCGTTCCCGCGACAAAACAGGGATTTTGGCCTGACTCGATCTCAACGGACCTTCACACGGGTAGCATGAACTCGGGCATGAAGAGCATGACCGATACCATGTCCAAGATCCTGATCCTTGGTGCTCCTCTCA
>DASQVJ010000144.1:0-3472 GCA_035640835.1 Bryobacteraceae bacterium | reverse complement strand
TCACGGGTGCCAAGCTCATCGACAACGTGAACGAGCGGTTCCTGGGCGGCGCGAACTACATCAATCCTTACGACCTGAACCGTTCGAGGTCGATTTCGGCGGCGGACATCTCGCGCCGGCTCGTAGCCAACTGGATATACGAACTGCCGTTCGGACGTGGCAAGTCGTTCCTCTCGGAGGGTCCGCTGGGCTGGATTTTGGGCAATTGGCAGACCAGCGGCATCTTCTCGGTTCAGACGGGTACACCCGTCCAGATTGTGGCCGCCTGCTCATTCCCGGGCGTGAGCGGTCTCAGCTGTTATGCGGACAGGGTGAAGCCCGCGAATCTTCCTGACGGGAAGCAGAACATGAATAGCTGGTTCGACCCAACGGCATTTGCGAATCCAGCGCCGTATTCGTTCGGCAACGGCACCCGCACGGAGCCGAATCTTCGGAACCCTGGGTCGTTCAGCCTTGATACCGCCATGAGTCGCTGGCAACCGATTCGCGAAAACATCCGGCTGCAGTTCCGGGCCGAGTTTTACAACATGCTAAATCATCCCAACATGACGGTGCCGAACACGGGTTTCAATATTACATCCCCGACCTTCGGGAGAATCACCACGAAGAACGGCAACCGCACAATGCAGATGGCTCTCCGACTCCAATTCTGATGAGACACAAACTCACTCCATGTGTCGTGGCGGTGTTCCTGACCCTGGGCTGCTGTGCGGCCGCGGACGAAGTGGATCCGTCCACACTGGACAACAAGGTGCTCGTCGGCTATCAGGGATGGTTTACCTGTCCCCAGGACGGAACAGGGCGGTGGACACACTGGTCCCGCGGAGTGCCCACTCCCGAGACGCTGACTATTGATCTCTATCCGGACCTCCGCGAGTTTGAACCGGACGAGCTATGCGAGATCCCCGGCATGACCATCGGCGAGAGGCCCGCTTATCTCTTTTCATCGCGGAATGCCAAGTCCGTGCGACGGCATTTTCAATGGATGAAGGAGTACGGTCTCGACGGCGTGCTGGTGCAGCGTTTTGTCGGGGAGATCCGGGGGAAGCGCGCTGGCGGCGAAGTCGTACTGAAAAACATCATGGCTGCCGCAGAAGAGTTCGGGCGGACCTTCGCCATCGAGTACGACATCTCCGGTGGGAATCCCGAGACTTTCGCCCAGATATTGAAGGAGGACTGGGCTTATCTGGTCGATGAAGTGAAGGTCACGGCTCATCCTTTCTATCAGCACCACAATGGAAAACCACTCGTATCCGTTTGGGGCATGGGACTGAACGATTCCGGGCATCCGCCGGCCGACCCGGACGTCGCGCTGGAGCTGATCCAGTGGTTCAAAGCGAATGCTCCTGAGCAGCATCGAGTCACCTACATGGGCGGAACGCCGGCGAGGTGGGGGACTTTGTCAAGGGATTCCCGAACGGATCCGAAATGGGCTGAAGTCTACGCGGCGATGGATATCGTTCAGCCCTGGAATGTCGGACGATACGGCACCCTCGAAGCGGTCGATCGTTGGAAGACGGAGGTGCTGGAGCCGGATGTCAAGCTCGCTGCGGACAATGGTCAGCTCTACATGCCAGTCGTATTTCCCGGGTTCTCATGGCACAACCTGAAGCAGGGCGCACCGCAAAACCAGATCCCACGGCTGAGCGGTGAGTTCCTGTGGAGGCAGGCGTACAACGCGAAAACAGCCGGAGCAAAGGTGCTGAAGATCGCGATGTTCGATGAGGTCGATGAGGCGACCGCTATCATGAAGGCGGCTCCCCGGCGCAGCGACGCCCCGGAGCAGGGCTATTGGTTGACACTGGATGCCGATGGGGCCGAGTTGCCCTCTGACTGGTATCTCCGCCTGTCTGGCGAGATCACGCGCATGTTCCACGGCGACCTCGAGCCCGATGCGGCCTTGCCTAAGAATCCTGGACCGCAGCCGCCGGATGCGACGTTACGGAAGAACGCCGGACCGAAGGCTAAGAATGCTAAGAAGCCTAAGCGCCGAGCGTCTGACGGCTTCTAATCGAAATGACGCGGGAGCTTGCGTGCGGAGACAATCTTTGCCCGATCGCCGATTTCGTTCTGTTCGGAGATACGAAGCACCATCTCCAAATCAGGCAAAGGCGCGTTCTCGGCGACGCCAAGCATCCGGCGCACCCTGGTAGCGGACTCCGGCCGGAGCAACAACTCGCCCGCCATTTCCGTCGCCGAAACGGACTGTCCCGCAACCAGGATCACGCGGCCGTTTCTCGCAAGGTTGTCCATCAACGTAACCCTGGCGAATGTAATCGTATTGCCCGTGTTCGGGTCGCGGAACGCGTCAAACCGCCCAGGCTCACCGGGCAACGGATGCCGGTTGAGAAACACCTGAGGCTTGCCAGGGCGCGGAAGACCATCCGTTGGAAAGTTCGACTCCGGAATCGAAAACAAGTCTGCCCATGGATTCGAGAACGAGCTTCCCAGAATGACGAAGTTGCCGTTGCGGAAAGACCGGGCATGCATTTGACGCGATTGCCGAACAATCACCTCACGGTTCTGGGCTCGCAACGCTTCCACGATACGGTTTGCGTTGTTCAGATCGCCGATGTTCGTGATCTGGCGGGTGGAAAGGCTGGCCCAAAAGCGTTGCAATTCCTTCTTCGCCACAAACTCAGGCGGCTGCAGATAGGCGAGATTCTCGTATTCCTGCAGCGTGAAGCGCCGGTCCAGCAGCACCTGAATCAAAACGAGCGCGTCATCAGCGACCACGATCTGTGTTGCCGAGGAATTGCCCTCGAAGGCCGCACTCAGGAGGCTCGGTGTCGAGACCGGAACATGTCGCCGGTTCACTACAGGAGCCAACAACACCGCTGCCACAACCACGACCGCGACCAACGCGATGACGACTGGCAGTCGTGGCACCGCGAACTTCGAGCGTTTAGGAATCGCGTCCACAAGTTCGAGATTGCCCGGCAACGTGCGTGGCTGCTCCGCGGGTTCGACCGGCAGTTCCGAAGGGCTGGCTGGAGCGGCCGGTTGCAAACTGTCCGGGAGGACGAAAGAAAACTCCGGGATATACGAGCCCGGCGGCAAGCTGATTCGAACGCTGGCGTCGACGCCCGCAGTGCCATAGTGCTGCAGCAACCGTTTGCGGACGTCGCTGGCGCTTACACGAACGATTGCATCATCTGCGGTGTCATATGCGGCGGACCTTCCGAAGAGCGCGATCCCGATGCTGCGCTCTCGCAGATCTGTGGAGTCGCCATGGAGGGCACGTTCAACGATGTGTCGTAAAAATGCCTGACTACGCGAACTACCCCGGAACGCAGGCCCCTTGACTATCTCATCCACGTGAGCCCACACGTCGGCTTCACGCCTGGTTGCCTCGCCAACCCGGGCTATGGCTGCTGCGTACGTAGAGCTATCGACCTTCCCTGCCACTTCGTTCGCCCCTGTAGATGCTGACGAGTATATATGAAGTTGTAGAGGAGGCGTGTCTGATGGG
>DASQVJ010000143.1:0-3358 GCA_035640835.1 Bryobacteraceae bacterium | reverse complement strand
CCCGAAGTAGCCGCGTACCCACACGGCGTTGTACGATCCCTGTACACTCGCGAGGATGGTGCTTTGGGGAATGAGCGAGGGGCGGACGGAGAGGATCAAACCGTCGATCGTCTGCCGCGCTGTACAAAGAAGCCGTATTGTGTGATCGAGTCGATGCGCGTAATCAAAGTCAATCGGGGTGATGCGACGGATGCCGTCGGTGAAGATGTCCGAAGGTGTGATCTTTTCGCCAAAAGCCAAAGCGGCGAGGATCGCCAATTTGGAGCGCGCATCGAAGCCGTCGATGTCGGCACTGGGATCTGCTTCGGCGTAACCGAGTCGTTGCGCTTCTGCGAGCACCTCTTGGAACTCCGCTCCTCGACGCTCGACTTCGGTCAGGATGTAGTTGCAGGTTCCATTCAGGATGCCGTATAGCGACGTGACGCGATCGCCGGAAATACCCTCGCGAAGGACCGCATGGATGGGGATTCCACCCGCCACGCTCGCTTCCATGGCGATGTTCGCCTTACTCAGAATCGCCTTATCGTAGATCTCGGCACCGCAAAGCGCCATCAGCTCTTTGTTCGCCGTGACCACCGATTTACCGTTGGCGAAAGCCGCGTTTATGATATCGAGGGCGTCCGCAGTGCCGCCCACCAACTCTGCCACGATATCGACATCAGGGCGCGCAACCAGTTCGCGCCAGTCGGTAAATCGAGGAACGTCGTGGAACGACTCCGGTAAAAGCTTGCTGTTCGCATTGCGGCTGCATACCGCGGATACGCGAAGGGGAAAACCGAGCTTCAAGGCGATCTGCTCCGCGTTGCCTGCAAGGACAGCAAGGGTCCCCAGGCCGACATTGCCGAGTCCGACAATGCCCACGTTCACACTTTGCATAAAGCGCTTATGATAGCAGTACGACTATTATGCGCCTGCTGTTAATCGCGCTGACTTCGGTTTTGTGTTGTGGTATTGCGCCAGCACAGGACCCTCAGAAAGATCCCTTTACGCGCCAAGACGACCCCGCGAATTTGCGTCTGCCAAGTGGTAAGCTTCAGCGCGACGAGATCGTCAAATCCGACCACAAGAAGAACCTCAAAGATGCCGACGAACTGATGAAGCTGTCGGAAGAGGTGAAAATCGAGCTCGAGAAGAGCGACGGGCTGGTGCTGAGCCTCGGAACACTTCGCAAAGTCGAAGAGATCGAGAAGGTCGCAAAACGGCTTCGTGGACGGCTGAAGCCTTAAGCTGGATGCGGTTTGTTTGATCCGGATTTGCTCTTCATGGATGACCGTAGAGGCGTGAAGGCCGCCCGCGGATGCATGTTAGGCTGAGTAGTTTCCTGACGTATGGAGCAGATCCGTGACAAGGCTCAATTGATGAGCGCTTCGGAAATCGACCGCACGCTTGTTCGTCTGGCTCATGAAGTTCTCGAGAAATCTGCGGATGTCGACAAGCTCGCATTCATCGGCATCAAGCGGCGTGGCGTGCCGCTAGCGCAACGATTGGCCAGGAAGATTGGCGCTCTCGAGAACCTGCAGATCCCGGTGGGTGTGCTCGACATCAATTTGTATCGGGATGATTTGTCGACTGTGGGCGTTCAGCCGGTGGTGAATGGAACGGACATTCAGTTCCCGGTGACAGGAAAAGACATCGTCCTCTTCGATGATGTTCTCTACACGGGCCGCACAATCCGGGCCGCCCTCGACGCTCTATTCGATCACGGACGACCCGCTCGCGTGCAGCTCTGCGTCCTGATCGATCGCGGGCATCGGGAACTGCCAATCGAAGCGCGCTACGTCGGCCGGATGGTGCAAACGACCACCAACGAAATCATCGAAGTGAAGTTTGACGAGATCGACGGTGTCGAGAAGGTGATGCTGGTAGAGCGTGTTCCAGCCTGATAGGTTGGAACCATGAGGTTGAGCTCACGGGACAAGATCCGGATAGGCTTCTGGGTTCTTCCTCTAGTTCCACTTCTACTGTCCGTCATCGCGTTTCGAACCGTCTCTGACGCATTTCAACTCTCGCGTGAAGTTCTGAGCGATACGGGGTTTCTGTTACGCGTAGAGCGCCTGCACTCGGATCTGAAGGATGTCGAGGTGCTCCAGCGGCAGTACATCCTCACAGGCGACAATCGTTTTCTGCGGAATCTGCAGCCGATTCAGAAGCGCGTAACGGCCGAGTTTGAAAGCATTCGGACGGATTATCCGTTCACGTCGCCACAACGTAACTACATTAACTCGCTGGAACTGCTGATTCCGCAGAAGTTTGACGAGATCCGGCAAACGATCTTGCTCTATCAAGAAGGCGAGACCGAGCGCGCCAAGCAGATTGTCACGTCCGAGCGACTGCCGATGGACGACATCCGTTTAGTCGTTGACAGGCTCGTGAGCGATGTAAACAAGCGACTCGCAAGTCGTCGTGAGGATGTTTACAAGCTCTCAATTCGCACCATTGCTCTATTCGTGATCGTTCTCGGTGTCAACGTTCTGTTCGTCTGGGTACTGTTCCAATACATGCGCCGGGAGTTGCACGAAAGCAAGCTCGAAGAAGAGCGCATGAGGATGCTGAATGCTGAGCTGGAGGATCGGGTTGCGCAGCGCACGGAGGCCTTGAGGCGCTCGAACGAAGAACTGCAGCAGTTCGCTTATGTAGCGTCGCACGACTTGCAGGAACCGTTGCGGATGGTCCGAAGTTATATGGAACTGCTCGAGAAGCGCTACAAGGACAAGCTCGATGATGATGCTCGGGAGTTTATCGGATACGCGGTGGATGGCACCAAGCGAATGAGCACGCTGATTAACGGCCTGTTGGAGTACTCGAAGGCCGGCGAGGCAAGCGACCGGGACTTGCCGATGCGAGAGGTGGAACCCATTTTGAAGACAGTGCTCGACAATCTTCGGGTCCAGATCGAAGAGGCCTCGGCTGACGTGCAATATGGACCGATGCCGAAGGTCCGCTTCGATGAGCTGCGTCTGGCGCAGATCTTTCAGAATCTAATCAACAATGCGCTCAAGTATCGATCAGACCGGCCACCGTGCATTCGTATCGAGGCGGCTGTGGAAGCAGAGCGGATTGTATTCTCGGTAAAAGACAACGGCATGGGTATCGCGAAGGAGCACCAGGAGCAAATCTTCGGAGTCTTCCAAAGGCTTCATGGCCGCGAGTACGAGGGCACTGGAATCGGACTGGCAACGGTGAAAAAAGTGGTGGAACGACACGGCGGCAACATCTGGCTTGAATCCACACCTGGCGAAGGGTCGACGTTCTATTTCTCCGTTCCGGTTTATCACGAAGCAGCGGCGGGAGCCGTTTAAAGGATGAGCGAGCAGAAAGGCCTGTTAGGCATCGAGGGACTCGAACGCAGCGAGGTGGA
>DASQVJ010000142.1:0-3851 GCA_035640835.1 Bryobacteraceae bacterium | reverse complement strand
CGATGCGAACCTGGGGCTCGTTCAGGAGTACAACTCGACCGGCTGGCTGCAGAAACTGGTGTGGCAGGCGGCGCAGGAGTCGGGCTTTGCTAAAGCGCTTTCCCTGGCTGGAGGTGCGATCGAAGACGATCATATTCCTTTCCTACGTATCGGCGTGCCGTCGGTCGATTTGATTGATTTCGATTTCGGGCCAAACAACAGCTACTGGCACACGGCTCAGGACACGATGGACAAGCTGAGCGCGCAGAGTCTGGAAACGGTCGGAAGCCTTGTGGTAAAAACACTGGAAAAACTGGAGTCGGTGCAATGAAACGTAGAGATGTTCTGCCCGCCGCTGCCGCGCTCGCGTTGTTGCCAAAAGCGTTCGGCGGCAAGCTTCCCGATGGGGTGCTCGATGAGAAATCGGCGAAGCTGATCAAGGAGCCGTTTGGCGACCTGCGGATCTTTTATGAAGGTCCGACGGATCAACTCAAGTCGATGACGGCGGGGAGTCTGCGGCTGAATGCGGGGGCTAGTCCGCATCCTCCACACAAGCATCCTGAAGAAGAATTCATGATCGTGACGGAAGGCACCGGGGAGATCAGCGTCGCGGGGAAAGTGACTAAGGTGGCTCCAGGCTCGATCATGTATTGCGCTGGGAATAAGCTACACGGAGTTGTAAATACCGGAAAAACCCCACTGCTCTTCTACTTTCTAAAGTGGCAGGCTTGATCGCCGATGTAGATAACAGGTGCGCCTGAAGTCTTACATCATTCTGCTCGCGGTGCTGTTGCTGTTGGGCTCGGCCCGAGGGCAAGTGCTCGACCTCGGCATACCTCCGAGCCCACCAACGAGTCCGCTTGCGAGAGAGCAAGTGGTGCTCCCGCGAGCACCTGTTGTCTTTCCTGGGTGGTTTGATCCGACTGCTCGGTCGCAGATTGCGAGCTCTTACAACCAGGTAGTGGTCGGGCTACGATCGTCAGTGCCCACAGGCTGGACCGGCAACCTCTCGACAGGGAACGCCGGCACGACATCGCAGGACTGGAAGGACGCGGTGCTTTCGCGCATCAACTTCATGCGTGCGATGGCTGGAGTCCCGCCGACGATTGTCTTCAATCCGACCTACTCGGATAAGGCGCAGAAGGCGGCGATGATCATGAGCTCCAACCAACAGCTGAGCCATCAGCCTCCTTCGAATTGGACCAACTGGACGCAAGACGGCTATGAGGCTGCCGGGAACTCGAACATCTGCATCATGTTCAACATCAGCGATGCAGGGTGTGTCGAAGGCTATATGCGCGACGACGGGGCGAACAACGCTCCGGTTGGGCATCGACGCTGGCTGCTCTTCCCTAATACTCAGTTGATGGGTACGGGCGATATCCCGCAGCATGGGAATTACTGGTATTCGAACGCGACCTGGGTTTTCGATTCGAATGCCTTGGGCACCAGACCAGCAACCCGAGACACGTATGTCGCCTGGCCGCCGAGAGGTTACGTACCGTCCGGGCTCATTCCGGAGCGCTGGTCGTTTGCGTATCCGAGTGCGAACTTCCACGCGGCCACAGTGACAATGTCGCGCGGCGGCACGAGCATTTCGAGTACCCTCGAACAGGTGCACGATGGGTACGGCGAGAACACGATCGTTTGGGTTCCGAACAACCCTCTTCCGGTCCCTCTGACCTCGGATACGATGATCAGCGTGACGGTGTCGAATGTGGTCATCGGTGGTCAGGCACGGACATTTTCGTATGAAGTGATCGTGTTCGATCCGAACTCTGCGAATTTCGTGTCGCCGGCGAACGGGGCGACACAGGTGAGCCTGAATACGACGTTGACGTGGAGTGCGGTAACTGGTGCAACGTCGTACGACGTTGCGTTTGGCACCTCGAATCCGCCACCTGTGGTCGCAAACACCGCGGGCACGACGTACCAGCCTTCGCTGCTGCAGCCGGGCGTTACGTACTTTTGGCGCATCATCGCGAAGAACGGTTCGACAAGCGTTCTATCTTCGGTTCAATCCTTCACCACCGCAGGCGCGACGCCGGCTCCGGGTACGAACGGACTTTACTTCCGGACGGTGGTTCCCTGCCGTGTCGTCGACACTCGCCAGGGCTCGATCATCGCTGGCGGGGATCAACGTGATGTGGCGATTGCGGGAGTGTGCGGAGTGCCATCGAACGCGCAGGCCTTTTCCGTCAATGTGACGGTCGTGCCGTCTGGTCCGTTGGGGTATCTCACGCTGTGGCCGACGGGCGTGAACCAGCCGCTCGTATCGACATTGAACTCACCGGATGGCGGCGTGATGGCGAACTCGGCGATTGTGCCCGCGGGAACGGGTGGCGCCGTCAGCATCTTCGCCTCGCATCCAACGCACGTCATCATCGACATCAACGGCTACTTCGCACAGGATTCCTCGGGATCCGCATTCTTCGCGGTGAACCCGTGCCGGGCGGTCGACACCCGCAACACGGGATCGGCCATCTCAGCGGCACAGTCGCAGAGCTTTGGGATGACCTCGTCTGGCTGTGGGCTTTCTGCAGGTACAACAGCGGCGTCGTTGAACGCGACGGTTGTGCCGTCAGGATCTCTCGGCTACCTGACGCTGTGGCCGACCGGCATCGTTCAGCCCTATGTGTCGACCTTAAACGCACCGGCCGGTGGCATCGTTGCAAATGGGGCCATCGTTCCAACAGGCGCCGGCGGTGCGATTAGCGCATACGCTACGAACTCGACCCATTTGATTCTCGATTTGAACGGCGCGTTCGCACCGGCCACGGGCAGCAACGGTCTCGCGTTCTATCCGATCACGCCCTGTCGCGTCGCAGACACTCGCGGTGAAGGCGGAAAGAGCGGTGCGTTCGGTCTGCCTGTTATGGGCGGTGGCAGCACGCGGACTTTCCCTGTCCCGGCATCCGGCTGCGGCGTACCCTCGAGTGCGCGGGCTTATGCGATGAACGTGACGGTCGTTCCGCGAGGCTCGCTGGGCTACTTGACGCTCTGGCCGTCGGGCCAGAGCCAACCGTTCGTGTCGACGCTGAACTCACCGGCGGGCCGGATCCTGGCAAATGGTGCGATTGTGCCGGCCGGAGCCGATGGATCGGTGAGCGTGTTCGTCACGGACACGACAGACGTGATTCTCGACATCAACGGCTACTTCGCCCCGTAAGCCTCCGGTTTTCCCTGAGGAGAATCCCAACGTCGACAGCGCACTTCTCAGCGAGTGTCGACCGTCTTTGAGTGGCTCTGCACCTCCGATCGCATCGTTGCTCTCCTGCTGGTTCCATTAGCGGGATGGCTGCTCTTGAGCGGGGTCGACGACCTCATCCTGAACTTTGTCTTCGTTCTTCAGTGGCTGCGTGAGCGCGGCGAGCGAGGCCGGTTGCCGAGCGAAGAGGAACTCGCTAGCTGTCCTGAACGACTCATCGCCATCTTTGTCCCGGCCTGGAAAGAGCACAAGGTGATCGGGCGGATGCTCGAGCATAACCTCGCGACCATCCGGTATCGCAACGTCCACTTCTTCGTCGGCGTGTATCCCAACGACGAACTGACGGTTGCGGCGGTCGAAGACGTGGAGCAGCGATTTCCGAACGTCCATCTCGCGTTAACGACTCGGCCCGGGCCAACCTCAAAAGCAGACTGTCTGAATTGCGTCTATCGGCGTTTGCAGGAGTTCGAAGCTGAGCGAGGAATCCGCTTCGAAGTGCTCGTGACGCATGATGCGGAGGATTTGATTCATCCGTCGGCACTGCAATGGATCAACCTGCTGTCGAGGAAGTTTGACATGGTGCAGATCCCGGTGATCCCGCTCGCGACGCCAATCTGGAAGCTGGTGCACGGGATCTACTGTGATGAGTTCACCGAGTGCCACA
>DASQVJ010000141.1:0-11891 GCA_035640835.1 Bryobacteraceae bacterium | reverse complement strand
TGACTCTCCCCGTGTTCCGGTCTAACGCATCCAGACTGACCGAAGTGGCTACCCAGAAACTTCCGTCCCGAGATTCGAGCATGGTCCTGATCAAGTTGGAGCCGATGCTCGATTCATCATCCTGGCGATGCTGATAGCAAGTTAGTTTCGAGGTCGAGGGGTCGAGGCGAACCAAGCCATTGTCAGTGGCGACCCAGATGAATCCGTCGCGGTCCTGCGTGATGTCGCGCGCGATGCCTGCCGGCCCGCATGCGTTCGCGGCATCCGGCAAAACGTGCTGAAAGACCCCATTTACGGGATCGTAGCGGTCCACGTTCTGGTCCGAGCCAACCCACAAGTGCCCCGATCGATCCTTGAACAGTGCCGAGACATTCGTCCCGCGGACGCTGTTCGGATCGTCAGGATCGTGAACGAACGCGCGGAACTGATGTGCGTCGTAACGCAGCAAACCGTGGTTCGTACCGAACCAAAGAAATCCCTGGTCGTCTTGGACCATTCGATTGACGATCCCGCGGACCGTCGCTGGTTCGAGCGACAGATGCTCGAAACGAATGTCTGCTCCGTCCACAATAGGCACTCGCACAGAACGAACTGCATGCGGAGTGGCGCCGTAAACCGGCAAACAGATGGCCGTGAGCGCGACTAGTCGCAAAGCGCGGTGAACGAAGCCGAGTACAGAGGATCGCTCCGGCATAGCAAGGCTGCAGCTAGAGAAAGCATACCTTCATGCAGCAGTCGCGCCCCCCACCGACCGTGCGATGTGTTCTCTGGTATTGACATAGGCCGCTTCTTAACGGCAGACGAACGCGATTCGGTACGTCATGAGCAAACTCTTTCAGCGCCGCTACTCGCGTATAATCAGCAGGTATTCGTCATAGCAACGTGGCAGTATGCGGTGTTTTGCCCTGACGATAGTCACGTGGCTTCTGTCCGTGGAAGTGCAGGGACAGATGGCAACCACCACTTCCCTGGTCGGGACCGTTACGGACGAGACTGGTAAAACGGTGCCAGCCGCCCGCATCTCGGCCGTTAGGCGAGGATCGGGAGATACTTACGCGACCCTTACCAACGAGCTCGGATACTATACCGTTCGATTCATTCACGTAGGTCTGTACAACCTGGTCGTGGAGAAGCCCGGGTTCCAGCGTCTCGAGAAGACCGGGATCGTGGTGGAAAATAACCAGACTGTTCGTAGCGACGTCACGCTCGCGGTCGGTTCAGTTTCGCAGTCCGTGATAGTCGAGGCCCGGCCGCAGGTCATTCAAACGGACGATGCCACTCTCTCGGAACATGTCACCTCCCAAGACCTCGCCCAGTTGCCGCTCAACGGACGAAATCCCCTACGCCTGGCCACGACCACTCCGGGAGTGATTCAAGGACTGAAAACCACAACCGGGTATCCGCCAGGCGAGGATTTCATCGGAGCCGGTACGCGCGAAATCCAGAACAGCATCTCGCTCGACGGGATCAGCATCGTAAACAACCTCATCACCAACACCTCGGTCCGACCTATGCCGGAAGCCATTCAGGAAATGGAGGTGCAGACCGGAACCTACTCAGCCCAGTACGGTGCTTATATGGGCGTCCACTTGAACCTGGTGACCAGATCGGGCGCCAACTCGCTACATGGCAGCGTGGTGGAATTCATCCGCAACGAGATTTTCGATGCAAGGCCGTATTTTCTGCGACCCACGGCGACGAAGAGTCCGCTGCGCCAGAATCAGTTCGGGTTTGAGCTCGATGGTCCCGTAACCATTCCGCGCCTGTACGATGGCCGCAATCGGACTTTCTTTATGGCAGCGTACCAGGGTTTACGCCAGATCCAACATTCAGCGTCGCTGGCGACCCTTATGACACCGCAGATGTTTGAAGGGAATTTTTCTCAGGGGTCTGTAGCCGTCAAAGATCCTGACACGGGCCAGCCGTTCCCGGACAATCTCATTCCAGCCCCAAGAATATCGCCCGTCGTGCAAAAGCTGCGGCAGTATTATCCCGAGCCCAACGGACCTGGGATTACGAACAATTTCTCCGCTTCTGTGCGAAATGAAAACGACATCGACCAGGCCATGAGTCGTATCGACCAGAGCATCGGCGACAAAGTGCGGCTGTTCTTCCGGTATCAAGGCCAATGGCAGAGCCTGCGGGCGGCTTCGGCAAATCCTGCCAATACGACCATATCGCCGGTGGACAGCAACAACTTCAGTGTCGGATATACCCACACCCTCACGCCGCGGCTGGTCAGCGATGCGCGTTTCGGTCGCCAGTACTCCAACGCGTCGTTGGTCAATGACTTCTATCTCAAACAGATCGTGGGAGCAGGCGCAGAGCTCGGCATCCCGGGCTTCGATGCCGACGTACGTTACGACAATCCCGGAATCCCTGACTTTATGGTTCCCGGGTTCACCGCTTTCTCGAACATCGGCACGAACTCTTTCCTCGATGATAAAACGTGGCAGATTTCCGAACAGATCAGTCTCACGCACGGCGCCCACACGATCATGGCCGGCGTCGAATTTCGCAAGCTGATCACAGGACAGGAAGGTGGCACCAGCTCGCGTGGCGTCTTCAATTTCACCGGGCAGTTTACGGGGTACGCGCCGGCAGATTTCGTCCTTGGGTTACCACAGAGCCTGACCACTCCGGTCGCGCCGGTACGCGGCGTTGTCGCGGGGTGGCGGGATGGATTTTTCGTTCTCGACAACTGGCAGGTGTCTCGTAAACTCACTCTTAACTATGGCGTCCGGTATGAGTTACCCACTGTTCCCTATTCCGTGAATGGATATCACACTAAGCTCAACCCCCAACAGACGTTGATCGTACCCGAACACCCGCCCGAACCGGGCTTCAAGTTCATCTACCCGAATCACAAGAACTGGGCTCCGCGCATCGGTTTCGCCTATCGTATGACTGGAAGAACAGTTTTTCGCGGCGGCTACGGAATCTATTACAATCCCAATCAGGCCAACAGTTTCACGCTCCTGAATCTGAACCCGCCATTCGCTTCACCAAGTACATACACTTCGCTGCCGACGACCCCGACGCTATCGCTGGCCAATCCGACACCCGCTGGATTCGCGAACGCGGCCGTGAGGCCTGACGTAATCACGGTCAACTGGCATCTGCCGACTCCCTATATGAATCAGTGGAGCTTCGGCGTACAACGTGAACTCTGGCGCAACAGCGGTCTGGAACTGGAATATCTCGGTTCTCGTTCGTTGCATCTCGACCGAAACTACTACAACAACACGCCCCTGCCAGGGCCCGGCGACATAACAACACGCCGCCCCAACAGCCTTTTCGGTCAGATCCGGACGATTCAAAACGACGCAATTGCGAGTTATCAGGGTCTGAGCGTAGTGTTACGCCACCGATTCTCGCGCGGCTTGCAGTTTCTCGCGCATTACACCTGGTCACATACCCTCGATGTCTGCTCAGACTCGAATAATAGCGGACAGCCTATGAATCCTTACGATTGGCGGCTCGATTACGGCAATGCCAACTGGGACATCCGCCACCGCTTCGTCGCTAATTACATTTACGAACTGCCGTCCTTAGGCACATCCAACCGCATTCTTCGCACTGTCATGGGAGGCTGGATCATTAGCGGTATCACCACGCTGCAGAGCGGGCGACCATTCAATGTCACCATCGCAACCGACACAGCGAACACCAGCTCCCGCGGAGCGTACCGGCCGAACCTGGTAGGACGTCCGTCCGCCAATTGCGGTGGCGGGCATCTGAGCGGATGCATCAGTACGGAAGCCTTCTCGATACCGCCTCAGTACACATACGGCACGGCGGGACGTAATCTGCTCCGCGGGCCGCACTTGTTTAACACCGATCTAGCGCTCTCGAAGAGCTTTCGAATTTCCGAACGCGTCTATTTCGAATTGCGTGCCGAGTCGTTTAATGTGTGGAACTCGCCCCAATTCAGCAACCCGAACGCGGTCTTCGGCACTGCGGCCTTCGGAAGCGTGACGTCGACTTCCATCAACAATCGGGAGATCCAGTTGGCCGGCCGGCTGCGCTGGTAAGGGTGTCCCAAACGACCTGGGCGGCTCCCGAAACGATCCTTATCTCGCGCGAGCGTAACCAGTGTGCAGTTTTCCCTTGACAACCTATTTACTTCGTACTAATTATTTAGTATGCGGCGGAGGACACCCGGACTCACGGAGCAGGAACTGGAAATCATGAAAATCGTGTGGTCGCGCGGCGCCGCGACCGTGCGAGAGGTCTACGAGGAGCTGTTGACGAAGCGGAAGGTAGCCTATACGACTGTCATGACGATGATGGGCGTGCTCGAGACCAAGGGCCATCTGAAGAAGACGGCCGGTGAGAAGGCCTACGTCTATCGGCCCGCGCGGCCGAAGCAGGAGGTCATCGGGAGCATGGTGACCGACTTCGTGTCGCGTGTGTTCAATGGCTCGGCCAAGCCTCTTCTGCTGCACCTGATCGAAAGCGAACAGGTCAGCCCCGCCGAAATCGAGGAAGTGCGCCGCATGTTGAAGAAGAAGGAGGGCCGGTGATGGTTTCGAATCTCATCGCGTGGGCGGCACAGGCGACCATGCTGATCGCGGTTGCCGCCTTGATGCCGCTGATACTCCGGGTTCGATCGTCCCGCGCGCAGTTGATCGTTTTTCAACTGGTGCTGTTCGGCATGCCGCTGCTCCCTCTGCTTCAGCCGTGGCGTCATCCCATCGTCCGCACGCCGGTATTCGCGACCGAGTCGGTGGCGCCGACCAGTGCTCCCGTTGTAGTTGTGGGTACGCCCGCGTTCGACTGGGAACGGGCGGTGCCGTACGTGCTCGCGGCAGGCGCGGTCGTCCGCGGAACATGGCTCCTGCTCGGACTCATGCGCCTCCGGCGCTATCGCCGGTACGCCGAGCCGGTCGCCATGGACAACATGGACGTTCCAGTCGCAATTTCGACGGACGTTAGCGGACCTGTGACATTCGGCTGGCCGCGCCCGATCATACTCGTGCCGCCCATGTTTCTCGAAATGCCTGAAGAGCAGCGCGAGGCGGTCATGACCCATGAGTGGCTGCACGTACAACGGCGCGACTGGCTGTTCTGCGTGGGCGAGGAGATCGCGGTTGCCGTTATGTGGTTCCATCCGGCGGCCTGGTTTCTGATCGCCCGCATCCGAACGCTGCGCGAGCAAGTGGTGGATGCCGAGGCGCTTTCGATTACGACAGACCGGCAGGGCTACATCGAGGCCTTGCTCACAATGGCGCAGGCACGGCCGATGCTCGATGTAGCGGCTGCTCCTCTGTTCCTGCGGAAGCGGGATCTCACTGATCGGGTGAAGAACATTCTGGAGGCTCGTTCCATGTCAGTTCGGCGGGTTGCGTGTTCGTACGCATGTGTAATCGCGGTGATTGCGGCGGTGACGATGTATTCGGTGTCCACATTCCCGCTCGTCGGTGCACCCATGCAGAACGAATTGGAAGTTCGCGGTGTGTTGTCGCGTATCGACGTGTCACGGCTCCCTGAGCCGCTTCAATCGCAGCTGGAGGCACGTGTGGCGTCTGACCGGAATGCTCCATTCACCACGGATTTGATGCTGCGAATCAAAGCGGACATCGCCGCCATGGACAGCAAGATCGACCAGAACTGGGTCGAAGAGATGCCGAAGGTGTACTCGGTTTCGTTCGCCTATCGTACTGAGGAGAAGGTCGCCGAGCCCCGCCTCGTCCGCATCGACGCTTCACGGCTCCCTGAGTCGCTTCGGTCGCAGGTCGAAGCGCGGGTGAGCTCGTTTGTGAACACTCCGTTCAAAGAGAGCCTCATGCAGAACATCCAGTCCGCTGTTACTCTGATCGACCGCAAGATCGCATGCAAGTGGAGCAACGAACCGGGCGGTAACCTCTCTCTGTCGTTACTCTACGATGCGCCTGCGTATAGTTGGCAGCCGATCGGCGGGGTTCTGGCGCGCATTGAAGTGTCCGCTTTGCCGGAGCCGGACCGCACGCTTATGCAACAACGTCTCGCGAAGTACCTCAATGCGCCGTTCACGAACGCTTTGATGCAGGAGATCTCAACGGCTGCCCGGGCGGTCAACGGCAGTTTGGCGATGGGATGGCGCTCAGACGCTTCTGGGGTGATGACGCTCACGATCTGGCCACCTCCGTCGGACATGAACACGCAGTTGCAGTCGCCATCGCAGCCGCACGAATTTCCCTCGGACGGGGAGAAGCAAATCCAGGTCGGAGGCGGAGTGCACGCCAGTAAACTGAGAACTGCGCCGCCGCCGGTATATCCACCGCTCGCCTTGCAAGCGAGGATTCAGGGCATAGTTCGGTTCAAAGTGCAGATTGACAAGAACGGCCGTGTCAAGCGCATGCAACTCGTCAGCGGACACCCACTGCTTGTGGAATCAGCGAAAGACGCGCTCGCCCGCTATGAGTATGAGCCGACACTGCTGAATGGCGAGCCCGTACAAGTCGTCACGGTCGCCGACGTGAACTTCAGTCTGAATCAGTGATGAGTCTTCGTAAGGCGGTTTTAGCCTCCCGGCAAGCTTCAGTCGCGCGTCGCGCCCGGAGACGGCCCTATCGGAAGCGCCTGTTCAGCGCGGCGCATGTAAGCGGCCGTTTGTTGGACGCTTCCGATAAGAATCTACCGTTTACGAGGACCTATCCTGTTGTGCCGGCCCAAACCACCCTCGATCAGCGCAGTGCCGGGCCGCTGAATTGTGAGTAAGGGTTCGGGGGCAGTTGTGTCGAGCCGCTCTGTTTGCTAGGTTGGCGTGGATGCCGCCTGTGTCCGAACAGGTCAGCAGGACCATTGAGACTCTTTACCGATCGGAATCGGGCCGGGTACTGGCAACGCTGGTGCGCCTCCTCGGAGATCTGGATCTCGCCGAAGAGGCGATGCACGAGGCGTTCGCTGCTGCTCTGGAGTCCTGGCCGCACGCGGGCATTCCGGACAAGCCGCGCCCCTGGCTGATTTCCACGGCACGCTTCAAGGCCATAGATGGGATGCGCCGGCGCGCGCACTTCGACGGAACACAGAGAGAGTTTGCGCTCTACATGGGAGTGCGCATCGACGAAGCTTCCCTCGATGACGAGGAGATCGAAGACGATCGCCTCCGTCTGATCTTTACCTGCTGCCATCCCGCTCTGCCTCCCGAAGGACAGGTTGCGCTCACCCTGCGCGAAATCTGCGGCTTGACCACGGAGGAGATTGCCCGAGCATTTCTCGTTACGCCGGCAACGCTCGCCCAACGCATCGTGCGCGCGAAGGCTGTCATCCGCGAAAAGGCAATTCCTTACCAGGTGCCAGTCTCCCAGGAACTATCGGCCCGGCTGGGAGCTGTCCTCCAAGTCGTGTATCTGATCTTCAACGAAGGGTATTTGGCCGAAACGACAGGCGCCGACCTCAGCCGCGAGGCGATCCGCCTGGGCAGACTCCTGCTCGACCTGCTCCAGGAACCTGAGGTGATGGGCTTGTTGGGGCTCATGCTGCTGCAGGAGTCGCGCCGCGCCGCCAGAACGTCTCCCGACGGAGACTTGATCCTGCTGGAGCAGCAGGATCGGTCGTTGTGGAACAGGGACCAGATCGCCGAAGGCATCTCGCTCACCGAAACCGCTCTTCGATCGCGCCGCTTCGGTTCCTACACTCTGCAGGCGGCCATTGCGGCCGTTCACGCCGAGAGTTCCTCCGCGGCGTCCACGGACTGGCGCCAGATTGCGCTGCTCTACGACCGATTGCTTCGGATTCAGCCATCCCCGGTTGTCGAACTTAACCGAGCAGTGGCCATTGCCATGTGCGAAGGTCCGGAGCAGGGTCTTTGCCTTATCGATGACTTGCTGCGCGAGCACCTCTCCCACTATCACCTCGCGCACTCTGCCCGCGCGGATCTGTGTCGCAGATTAGGGCGGATTCCAGAGGCCCGTGCTTCGTATGAGAAGGCGCTCGCCCTGGCGCGGCAGGAACCGGAGCGCCGGTTTCTCGCGAGGCGGCTCGAGGAATTGAAATAAAAATAGTTCGCCTCTGCTGTCGATTTTTGTGTGCGCCGACGACTATAAGGTGAACGATCCAGCGCGCAAGGCTGTGCTGCTGGCTGGCACAAGGAGGAGAAGGACAATGAAATACATCTGTTTCGGATACTTCGATAAAGGCAAACACGAAGCCATGACCGAGGGCGAGCAACACGCAATGTTCGACACATGCTTTGAATACGACGACCATCTTCGCGCCAACGGCCATTGGGCTGGTGGAGAGGCGCTTCAGCCTCCGGAAACCGCGTTGACCCTCTATTGGAAGAACGGCAAAGTCGCAATTACGGACGGTCCCTATGCGGAAACCAAGGAACAACTCGGTGGCATTCTCGTCCTTGAGGCGCGGGACATGAATCATGCTGTACAGCTCATGGCGCAGCATCCGGCCCTGGAGTATGGCAGCATTTTCGAGATTCGGCCAGCGGCGAACATGAACGAAATCATAAAGGCAAGTGAGCAGCGACGGCGACAGAACACTGCACCCTGAAGACGGCCTACTCCTCTAGTGCTTCAATAAAGACGTCCAGTTCATCAACACATAGTAGGGCTGCTGGTTGTCCTCAACGGGTTCGTACATCAGAAAGCGCTGTCCGTCACCGGTGACGGTGTACTCGTTGTATCGGTGATCAGCACGGAGGCGAGTCTGGAACAGCTCTACAGGGATCGACGTCTCCGGCTGCGCGCCGCCTTTAAAGCTCACTGACATCAGCTTGCCACCCGGCGTGACATAGAACAGCTCCTTACCGTCGGCGCGCCATACGGGAGCCATCCCACCGGCGTTCGACGTCTGACGGCGATTATCAAAAGAGGGAAATGCAGCGATGTAGATCTCCCATTGCCCGGATTCGTTACTGGCGTAGGCGATCCATCGCCCGTCCGGCGAAACGTGGGGCTCGTCGGATTCGAAATCGGTGTGGAAGATAGTTTCGGCTTTACCCCCCGAAGGCGATATCCGAACGATGTTTTTGCCGTTCTGATTAACGGCAAGAATGCTGCCGTCCGGAAGCGAGTCCTCGGGAAACAAGGCGGTCTCCGGCGAAATCACAACTTGCTCCGCTCCCCCGCCCACCGGTTTTCGTAGGATCACAGACTTACCATTCTTGGACGACACATAAATGAGGTCCCGGCTGTCCGGCGACCAGACCGCGTCCCCATGTCGAACATCGGTGTTTGGCGTAAAAGGAGAAAGAATGCCGGTGGACAGTTCGAGCAACCAGATGGTTCGGTTCGGAGTCTTTTCCGTTCCGTCCAGCTCAACCGCGACGCGCTTGCCGTCTGGAGAGATGACTAGCTGATTGTAGTTTCTTGCTCCAGCGATGGAAGCGAGTTTCTTACCATCGCGGGTGTACCAGTGAAGTTGCGCGGCGCGGTTCACGGGACGGGAATAGACCAACGTTCCGTTTGCAGAAACTGAAGCAAGAGCGCCCCAGGTCGAATTGAACTCGCCGGCTCGATCCACCACCGGCAATGAATCCCCGTTGACCGTTAGCCTTCGCGCATCAAAACGCTGGGCGATGATTGCCTGTTGGCGGTTGTACAAGATGTATCCCGCGGGAGAATACTCGAATAGCGAGCGCACTGGCAGGACCATGCGCGTTTGCCCGGATTCCAGGTCAGCCGCGTAAATGCCTTCTTTCGCACTCTCCGGGCCAACCGCGAGGAACAGAATGTGTCTGCCGTCTGGAAGTGCTCTCGGCCATAGCTGTGCCATTTTTGGGGCGGGCACGTCGCGGCCGAACACGGGTTTCGGCTCGCCACCCGTGGCCGGAACACGCGTCAGCAGGCCGTCGTCGAAGAAGATGATGGTGCCGTCCGGCAGCCATGCGCCGCTGGCGCCGCCATTCCTGGCGGCGCACACGGTCAGCGCAGAACCACCGGAAATGTCCACTCTCTTGAGCTTCTGGTCCGTTTCCGAATAGAACGCGACCGAACGGCTGTCTGGTGACCAGAATGGAAGCACGGCATTCTCAGTCCCCCGAAGCGGCTTGGCTTCCACTGTATCGAGCGGCTGATACCACAGCACGCGGCCGCCGGTACGAAGACTTCCCGTAAAAACCAGCCGCGCACCGTCGGGCGCTAAAACCGGAATGTCGACCCCATGGAGGAATCCCGCTTCAGCAGGCGCGTGGATAGCGAACCGCACGGGCGGCTGAGGAGGCGCGGGGCGCTCGCTGAAATGGAGCCAAGCGAAAAGCATGGTCGCGCAAAAGCTCGCGGCCAGCGCCGACCATAGAGCGAGATTCTGGCGCTTGCGGCGTGCAATCACTGGCGCGGGCACACCAGCCCGAGAGCCGGCCTCCGCGATCCACCTCAACTGAATCAGAATGTCGTGCGCGGTCTGCCACCTTGCATCGGGGTCCTTGGCGATGCACGTCGTCACGACGTGATCGAGCGCGGGCGGAACTGCGCTGTTCAGAGACGAGAGCGGCGGAGCGTCACTCGTCATGATGCTGGATATGACAGCAGCCTGACTGCGGGCTTCGAAGGCTCGCTTTCCGGCGATCATTTCGTACAGGACCAGGCCGAAGGCGAAGATATCGGTACGCGCGTCAGCTTCCCGGCCCTCGAGCTGTTCCGGGGCCATATATTGGAGTGTGCCGATGATCAAGCCGTCTCCCGTGAGAGGAGTTGTCGCGGTAGGTAGCGCCGTGAGACTGCCGCGAGCGCTCTCGCGCGGCTCATGCACCTTTGCCAAGCCGAAATCCAGCAGTTTGGCGCCGGTCTTCGTGAGCATGATATTACCGGGCTTCAGATCGCGGTGAACCACGCCATGCCGATGTGCCTGATCCAGCGCGTCTGCGATCTGAATGGCATAACGAAGCGCCTCATCGATTGGGAGCGGTCCCTTGGCAATGCGCGCCGCCAGACTCTCGCCCTCCAGGTATTCCATCACGAGATAGTCGAGGCCGTCGTGCGCGCCAATGTCGTACACCGGGCAGATATGCGGGTGGCTGAGGCCGGCCACGGTGCGGGCTTCACGCTCGAAACGCTGGCGGTATTCGGGGTTGCCGGAAAGGTTCGAGGCCAGCACTTTGACCGCGATGGTTCGGTCGAGACGCTTGTCGCGCGCGCGATACACCTCGCCCATACCGCCGGCGCCGATGGCCGAGAGAATTTCATATGGTCCCAAATGGCTGCCGGACTCAACTGGCATAACGTGACTGAGCTAAGTTTAATTGATCCCATACCAGAAACACGGTACACGCTGCGTCGATCGAGGTTACGGCCGTTCTCCGCCAGCCTTCATTCGTGTGTTCCGTGATCGTCTCGCTGCTCCACTTGTTTCGATTCTTGGTCCTCGCTGCACCTCGAGATCAATGCTCTCCGCCGCTCCAGCGAGACATGTCGATGGCGATCGCCGGCGTGCGAACGCCTCATTCGCCGCCATCACCCTGGAACGGCGAGAGTATAAGGTCTGGTTCTGGTAGAAACCACCGATCGCTAGCACGACGAAATAATTCCTGAATTGATCCGGAATCCGAGCATACTGCCCGAGTGGTGGCGATTAACCCAAATGGCGCGCAGGGCCTAAAGACGTTAATTGCAAGACATAGGGCCATTACCTTATTCACCTGACGCTCGAAGTCCTGTTACTTCTGACAAAGTCAGTGAAATCACACTGCAAGAAAGAGGAGAGTACCCTTGATCATCCCAGGAGCGTCGGCACTCGGCCGGGGGTTCGATGTTTTCGGGCGCCTCAGCAATCAGGATGGATTGCTGACCCCGTTAATGGACGTGCGGTCAACGGACCGCCGCGAAGAGATCGACGGAGTGGAGTACGAGATCCCCACGTACATCAACGTGGACCGAACGCCGCAGGCAAGCGGCACTGCGCGCTTTTTCTCCAGCCGTCAGAAGTTCGAGTCGCACTTCGCGGCTGAGGTGAAC
>DASQVJ010000140.1:0-8182 GCA_035640835.1 Bryobacteraceae bacterium | reverse complement strand
CTCAACGCATCCATGCAGCAATACAACCAACGGCGAAACACGGAGGCGGTCAACCGGCTGGCGATGTTGAGCATGCTTCTCGGCGCAGGCGCTGTGTTCACTGGCTTCTTCGGGATGAACTTCGGGCGGGAATTTGCACAGGTCTTCTTCGAACCAACCAACGATCCGTGGCTCCACTACACGGCGATCGCCTTTGTCACTGTCTTTGGAATGGGGTCGCTTACCCTTGGCGCTTATTTGCTCGCTGTGAACTGGCAAGACTACAAGGAGATCCTGACGTTACGCAGCCACAGGCGGGCACGCGGGCGGCGTTGGTACAGCCTGAGCAAAACTGATCTGCCGCCGATGGACGAAGAAGAAGAGGTCTGACGAAAACAATAAAGGGAAGCGCTGCCCGAATCAGATCCAGCGCTTCCACGGCAGGGGTAAGTTCTTAGGGCTTGCGAGTGCTTGGTGTGCCTGACGTCGCACCAGGGTTGCCGGACTTGCTATCTGGCGTGTTGCTCGTGCCCGAAGTTTTATCGGACATGTTGCCGCCCGAACGAGCACCCACGCTCGATTGAGCGCTCTGCGCCATCTGCAGGTGCTTGCGAAGGTCGGGAAGAGTGTTGCTCGCGAACGTCTTCAGCTCGGTATCCATGCCGCTGTTGGCCTCGCGCTCAAACATCTTAATATCTTTCTCGTGTTCTTTGACCATGTCGCGAACGTACGCCTTGTCGAACGCCGCACCTGATAGCTTCTCCAGCCGGTCCATTACCTGTTTGTGATTACCTGTTGACGGAGGCTCGGTGGGAATCTGCACGTTGCGCATGTCGGCAATGCGCTTCAACTCGGCATTGGCCTTCGTGTGATCCTGTTCGATCTGACGAGCCAGCTCCTTCACAGCCTCGCTCTCGGCCTTCTGCTGGGCCATCCGCGCCAGGGCGACTTCAGCCAGCCCACCTTCCGCAGCTTGCGTCATGAACTTGCGATCGGCAGGCGTGAGCATGTCGCCCGCTCCGGTGCTCCCCGTCGTCCGGCTGCGCGATGAATCCGAGGTCGTGCCCTTTTGCCCGCTTCGATCCTGCTGAGTACGCGTGGTGGTGTCGGTCGGGTCCGTCGTTGGGTTGGTTCGCTGATTGGCGGTTCCCGTTGCCGGTCTGTTCGACTCAGGCTGCGGCCGCTGCGACTCAGGTGTGACCTGGCCGTAGCTAGCCGAGATTGCAGCCGAAGCGAAGATTGCCAGCGTAGTATTCAGAAGTTGCCGGGTGAGTTTCATCGGTTCTCCTTTGCAACTTGACGGTACAGCAGTTGCAATGCCAACAGACACACCCAACACTTCCAAGAATTTATGATGTCATCCAGCTATGTACGTAGCCGATAATAGGGAATTTTGACTCAGTAAAATATCTAGCGACCTAGAATTTACGCCAGGCCCGAACGCGCGAGTAACGCGCTGACGTCGGGGTCTCGCCCCATAAACTGCCGATAGAGTTCCGAGGGATCTTCGCTGTTCCCCTTCGAAAGGATGCTGGCGCGGAATGCCTTGCCTGTCTCGGAGTTAAAGATACCTTCCAGGGCGAACCGGGTAAACGCGTCGGCATCAAGGACTTCCGCCCACTTGTAAGAGTAGTAACCCGCACCGTATCCGACCGGGCTTCCAAACAGATGAGAGAAAGCCGCAATCATCGCATATTCCGGAGTTAAAGGAGCCGGTACAAACTCGCGAGCGAAATTTCTACTAAATTCTATTAATTCACCGTGGCGGGAAGGATCATACTCGATGTGTAATGCCAAGTCGAGGAGCGCAAAGCCTAACTGCCTCATCTGAGCATTGGCAGCGCGGAAAGTTCTCGTTCGCTTCAACGGGAGAAATATCGAGTCCGGTATGGGCTCACCGGTCTCCCAATGACGCGCAAAGAGGTCGAGAGACTCCCGTTCCCAGCACCAGTTCTCCATGATCTGCGACGGCAGTTCCACGAAGTCCCAGGCGACCTGTGTACCTGACAGGCTTCGGATCTCAACCTGGCTCAACAGGTGATGAAGTAGATGGCCGAACTCGTGGAAGATCGTCTCTACCTCACGATGCTTCAGAAGCGCCGGCTTTGACCCGACCGGAGGCGTGAGGTTGCCACAGATGAGGCCGAGGTGAGGCTCGAATCCCTCAGGCGTCGGGCGACCGGTAATGAACGCATCCATCCACGCACCGCCTCGCTTGTTTTCGCGGGGGTGCCAATCGGCGTAGAACGAACCGAGGTGGGTGCCGTCCGAATCCAGGAGGCGGTAGAACTTCACGGCGGGATCCCAAACCGGTGCACCCTGTTGCTCTTCGACGCGAATGCCATAAAGCCGGTGGACCAGATCGAACATGCCTTCCACAACGCGGCTTAACGGAAAGTATGGCCGGATTGCCTCTTCATCAAAGTCGTACTGCTTCTTCCGAAGCTTGTTCACGTAATAGTCGATGTCCCAGAGTTGCAGGGGCTCGTGGTTACCTTCCAACTCGTCACGGAACTTCTGCAATTCTTCGTTCTCTGCCTTGAATCGTGCAACGGTGCGCTGCTTCAGCTCTTCCAGGAAATTCTGCGCGGCTTTTCCGGACTTCGCCATGCGGTCTTCCAGCACGAGATCCGCGAAGTTGTCGTAACCGAGCAGGGCAGCTTTCTCCCGGCGAAGTTCCAGAATGCGGCCTAGAATCGGCCGATTATCGTGGGCCGGCTTGGCTCCTCTGGTATTAAACGCGCTGTGAAGAAGCCTGCGAGTGCCCCGATCGTCCAGGTACGTCATTACGGCGATGTAACTCGGCGCATGCAGGGTGAATCGCCAGCCTTCCAAGCCCTTGTTTTGCGCACTGTGGCGAGCCTGCTCGATGGCGCTTTCCGGCAGTCCGGCAAGCGCCGCCGGATCCGTCAGAACAAGCTCGAACTCGTTGGTAGCGTCCAGAACATTCTCGGAGAACTTGGTGGTGATCTGGGTCAACTCGATGTCGATCTCGGCCAGCCGCTTCTTATGTTCGTGCCCTAGTTCGGCTCCATGGCGTCGAAAATCGTCGATCGTCTTACGGACGAAGCGACGCTTTGTTGGAGACAAAGTCTGAACTTCGGGAGTCTCCTCATAGTCTTTGAGCGCCCGCCAGATCTTCTCGTCCAGCAGGAGTCCCGTGAAGAACTCGCTGACCAGCGGCTGCACCTTGTTGTACGCGGCACGCAACTCCGGATACGTCGATACAGCTTCCAAGTGAGCGATGACTCCCATCGCGTACCCGAGCTTCTCGGTCACGTTCTCCAGGGCGAGCATCGTATTTTCGAAGGTCCGTTCTTTCGGGAGTCCGAGCTCCTGCTGCGCGGATCGGGCTTCCGCCAGAAGCTGATCGATGGCAGGCTCCACATGTTCGGCGCGGATCTGGTCGAACGGAATGGGAAAACGTATCTCAGTGAGGGGATTCGAGGTCGGCATTGCTCGACGCCATTATCCCGCGATTCGGGCGGAAGAATACGATGAACGACTAGCGTGCCTTTTGCCTGGCTCGTGCGGTTTCACAGGTCGATTCCGCGCGCAATACTCGTACTTCACGGATGCCGCCGGGTCTCGCTTGACCAGAGCCGTGAAGCTGTTCCTGAAGAGCCGCGGCCTTATCCAACCATGCACGCGCTTGCTCGCACTTCCCGGACCGCTTTTCCACCTTCGCCATTTCAAGATAGGCTTCGGCAAGGTCACGCTGGTGCTTGGGCACGGTCGGATCCGAAGCCGCGACCTTCTGAATGGTCGCAAGATGCGCCTCGTACGCCTGTCGAGCACCGTCCATATCGCCCATCTGAAGCTTTTGGTCGCCCAGTGTCCCCTGCACGGATCCAAACTCGTACAGATACCTTTGATTGGCCTGCGGCAGAGAAGCGAGGTCGCGGCTGGTGTTGACGGCTTCTTCGAGAGCTCGCAGCGCAAGCACATTCTCGCCCGCGGCTCTGTGGACAAGAGCGATGCGATGCTGCAGAAGAGCGAGGTTGTATTTGATTTCCTGATTCTTGGGGTCGGAGCGAAGCGACGCTTCCGTGATCTCCTTGCCGGCGCGATACATTTTCAGGCGCTCGGTGTGACTCCCCATGTCCTTCAACAGATCCCCGACCCGCATGTACGTGATGGCCAGATCGTAGAACGCACGGGCATTGAAGGGATCCTTAGCTGCTATGTCCCTGGCAATTGCGAGCGACTCCTGATAGTTCGCGAGGGCCCCTTTTAGATCGCCCAGATTCTCCGTGTACGGATTGCCGAGGAGATCGCCGATACGGTTGTACACGGTCATGAGGTCGCGGCGGGCGGTCAAACTGGTCGGCTCCTCTTTCGATAGAGCCTGGCGAATCCGCAGTGCTTGCTGGAGGTGCTTCAAGGCTTCCTGTCGACGGCCAAGACGATTCAGCATGTGCGCCATGCGAAGGAGGCTCATGCTGACCCCGCGGCGCGCAATCTTGTTTGTGGGCTCTTCCTTCATCCAGGAGGTATACGTAGCCAGCGCCTGTTGATAGGTGGAGATTGCCTTGGTCGTGTCGTTGACGCTGGCCTCGGCGTCCCCCAGCCTGTGCTGAACTTCAGCGAGTGCGTGATCCAGGCGGCGACTTGGATGAGCCTCTTGGAGCGGTTGCAGGATGCTCCTGGCCCGATCGTAGGAAACAAGCGCAGCGGTGGTTTGGCCAAGCTGCCATTGCATATCGCCCAGGCTGCGGACGCTTTCGGCGACAGACATCTGGCGCTCCACGTCTCCCGGCTTCGACTTGGACAACCTTTCGCGCATCTCCAGGGCCTTTGCGTAGCTCTTCATCGCGCCCGCAGTGTCGCCAAGGTTCGATTGAAACTGGCTCCCCTGAACGTCGCCGACGCGCTGATAGGCCGTCGCCAGTTCTGCAATGAGCGATTCGTCGTTGCCCGAGTCTCGCGCCAGGGCGTCGAAGTACTCGAGCGCCTTCCGCACCACCAGAGCCCGGGCGGGCGTCGACCCAGGCAGATCCTGGATCGCATCATGAAACTCGAAAAGGAACGATCCGGAAAGCTTTCGCAGCTCGTTGAAGCGCCTTTCCGCCAGACGAGCCTGCCATAACGTCGTCGCCAGACCTGAGATGAGCGTGATGAACAGCACAACGGAAATCACCGTTGCCGTGCGATTGCGCCGGATCACCTTGCTGACGCGATAGGGCAAGGTGTCCTTACGCGCCACCACGGGCAGGTCTTGCAAGTACCGTTTGATGTCGTTGGCGAACTGGTCCACGGAGCTGTAGCGGCGCTCCGGCTCCTTACGCATCGCCATCAGCACGATATTGTCGAGGTCACGCTCGATCTCGCGCCTCTTTCGAGCATCCTTGACCACGCTGCTCGGCTTGGGAGTGTCGGCGGTGCAAATCGCCTGCTCGATCTCGCGTGTCTGGCGGTCCTGCACACGCCAGGGACGTACGCCCGTTATCAATTCGAACAGAGTCGCGCCCAGTGAGTAAACGTCTGTAGCCGTGGTCAGCGGGTCCCCCATCACCTGTTCGGGGCTCGCGTAGTCGGGGGTCATCAGGCGAAAAGTCGTGGCGGTGGCCGGTTCGCCGCCGGGGAACAACTCAGGCACCAGCAGCTTTGCGATTCCGAAGTCGAGGAGCTTCGGAACGCCCTCGGATGTCACAAGAATGTTTGCAGGCTTTATGTCCCGATGGATGACCAGCTTCTGATGCGCGTGGTAGACCGCCGAACACACATTACAGAAAAGCTCGAGCCTTTGCCGTATGTTGAGGTTGTTCTCCTCGCAGTACTCGAGAATAGGCTTGCCCTCGATGTACTCCATGACGAAATATGGGCGGCCGTCGGAAGTGGTGCCGCCGTCGAGGATGCCTGCGATATTTGGATGGTTCAGGTTTGCCAGGATCTGGCGCTCATGACGGAACCGGTTCAGGATGAATTCGGAGTCCATCCCTTTGCGAACCAGCTTGATCGCGACGGCTTGTATGTACTGCTCGTCGACTCGAACCGCCAGGTAGACGGTTCCCATTCCGCCTCGACCGATTTCACGGACGATCTGATAGGGTCCGATGGTCGTGCCGACTTCCGATCCGCTCTGCACGGTCGGCAGCTTCCCGGCAGCTTCGGCCACAGCCGCTCGTAAGCCCGCGTCGGCTTTGGCTTCGTGAGCCAACAGAGATTCGACTTCGCTGCGAAGTTCGTGATCGGCACCACAGGCCGCCTGCAAATAGGCAGCACGCCGCACTGGGGGCTCCTCCAGCGCGGCGAAGAAGACATCTTCGATCCGGCGCCAACGTTGATCGGTCATGGCCATTACGGTTCAGCAGCCCGAGCTGAGCTAGAGGTGCGGTCCGATTCAGTCCGATTCTCTTATGTTAAGCGGAAATGCGGTTCGTTGAGCGCCACTTGCAGCTATCGAATCAGCTAAGCGGGAGCGAAACCGGTGTCGATTTTGAAAGGCAGTCGGTAATTCGATCTGCAGGCATCGCCTGACCGAAATAGTACCCCTGGAAGTGATCGGCCCCAAGATCCCGGAGTGCCTGAAACTGCTCCAGCGTCTCGACACCCTCGGCGATCACCCGGAGATCAAACGTCTTGGCCAGACCGATGATGGCTCGCACAATTGCGTCAGCCTTGTCGTTCGCGTGTCCCAAATGGGCCACAAAGGAGCGGTCGATCTTCAAGCTGTCCAGGGGCAAGCTCTGAAGATAGCTCAGGGAAGAGTAGCCCGTGCCAAAGTCGTCGACAGCTACGCGCACGCCCAGGGCGCGGAGGCCCGCCAGCTGGCGCGCGGCCTCGTCGGCGTTACGCATAAGGGTGCTCTCGGTTAGCTCCAGGGTAAGGAGTTCCGGAGTGAGGGAATACTTTGCCAACAGGTCCGCAACAACATTCGTCAGCCCTGGTTCCTGCAGTTGCAGAAACGACACGTTGACGGACACATTTAGGGGACGAGTCTTGCGCCAGGCTCCAGCTTGGCGACAGGCTTCTTCCAGAATCCATCGCCCGATGGGAACGATCAGTCCCGAGTCCTCGGCAACGCTCAGGAAAGCGCCCGGAAACAACAAGCCGCGCTCGGGGTGCCTCCATCGAACCAGGGCTTCGACACCAATGAGCTCGCGATTTTCGTTCGCGACAGGCTGGAAGTGCAGCGCGAGTTGGTTGCCCGTTAGTGCGCGCCTGAGGCCTGTTTCGGTTTCAATCCGTCCTCTAACCCAGGAGACCGCATTTGGGTGGTATCGCTGAACAGAGTTGCGACCCTTCGATTTGGCGAAGTACATCGCGGAGTCGGCATGGCTGTGGAGCAAACACGAATCGGCGCAGTCGTCAGGAAACACGGCCATCCCGATACTCGCCGAGGCACAAAGCGTGTGCTGCCCGAGATAGAAGGGCTCGGACAAGGCCTGCAGAATGGCCTCGGACGCCACGAGAATCTCGCGAACGCTATGCATGTCCGGGATCAGCAGTGCAAACTCATCCCCGCCCAATCTGGCGAGCAAGAGTTCCGACGGCAACTGTACCGAGATCCGATCCGCCACCGCCCTCAGCAGGGCATCACCCACCTGGTGGCCCAAGGTCTCGTTGACTTCTTTGAAGCGATCAAGATCGAAGCAGAGCAGACCCACTCTGTGTCCGTGTTTGCGCGCGAAGGATGCGGCCACCTCGATCCGAGTTTCCAGCAGAGCGCGATTGGGAAGCTCCGTCAACGCGTCATAGAACACTCGATGTTGTAAATCGATGCGCAGCTGCCGTTGTTCCAGAGCAACAGCGGCCAAACGCGAAGCGGTCTCGAGCACCGAGCTCTGCTCCAGGTCCGGCTCCGCTTTCCAAGGTCCAAACACCGTGATCACACCCAGCAGCGCATGGTCTCCGGACTGAATCGGCAACGACCAGTACCCGGGTGCGTTGGGTGTCGCGAACCTCGATTCTCGTCGCCCATTCAGAGCCGGCATGGCGAAGTTCGGCGTATCGACGCTGATGTGCAGATGTTGAAGGACCGGATCGCCGACGTCGTCGAACGCACCGGCTTGTGCAAATCGATACAGGAGATCACCCGTGCGCTGGTACACGACACAGCTGGTACCCGGCCATTGCCGCACGACCATTTCTGCGATCTCAACCATCACCTGCTCGATCGGGTAGTGCGCGGCCATCAGTTGCAGGATCCGGTTGCTGTCGGACTCGAGAATCCGCGCGCGATACGTGGCGGTCACGTCCT
>DASQVJ010000139.1:0-21649 GCA_035640835.1 Bryobacteraceae bacterium | reverse complement strand
GCCGCCGCGCACGTCGCCGTTCCAATCAGGACCAGGATTGCCTGTGCCCCACAAGATCAAATTGGTCTCCGGGTCGTAGGCGCCCGTAACCCAAGTGGTCGCGGAGCCGTTCCTCCAGCTATCCCCTGCCCAGGTTTCGTGGCCGGGTTCGCCTGGTCCGGGAATGGTCCAGAAGCGCCACGCGCGTTTGCCGGTTTTCGCTTCATAGGCGTCGAGGAATCCGCGCACGCCGTACTCGCCACCAGCAATACCGATCACGATCTTGTCTTTCACTGCGAGCGGCGCGGCTGTGATCGAGTGGCCACTCTGGTAGCTCGCGACCTCGGTGTCCCAAACCACAGCCCCTGTCTTGGCGTTCAGAGCAACCAGGTGTGCGTCGAACGTACCGACGTAGATCAACCCGTCGAGCGCGGCGACACCTCGATTGATTTGTCCACAGCATCCTCTCACGTCATCGGGCATCGGTCGGCGATATTTCCAAAGCGGTCGTCCGGTCCGGACATCCAGAGCTGTGACGTTGCTTGCGGGCTCTGAAATGTACATCACCCCATCGAAAACCAACGGAGTGGTTTCGAGCTTCTGCAGCGAGTTTGTCTGATAGCTCCATGCACTCTTCAGTCGTGCGACGTTCGATTGATTAATCTGATCGAGGGCAGAATAACGATGTGCGGCGTAGTTCCCGGAGTAGGTGAGCCAGTTGCCCGGCTCCTTTGCGGAATCGACTATGCGCTGGTAAGGCACCTCAGCGAGCAGCGGAACAGCCATCACAACAGCGAGGATCAACCTCATTCTGAACCTCCACGAAGAGTCATTAAGTAAGCAACAACATCATCGAGCTCGGAATTCGAAAGACGGCCTGCGTACGAGGGCATGGGGGTGCGCCTCTCCAACTTCACGTTGGTGAGGTCTGATTTCCAGAAGGAATGGAAGTTGTTCTTGTAATCACGCACCTGCAGAGACCAAGTATCCTCATTCAGCCGGATACCGTTGATCGTCTGCCCGCCTTTCGTAGTCGCCTGGACGATTCGGAAGTTCTCGTCGATGTCACGGCTTGCATCCGAGAGCTTCGCTCGCAGATATCCTGGGCTGCGACGCACGCCAACGTCGTTCAAGGCTGGTCCGAATCCGCCGCCTTCAGTGTTCACGTTGTGGCAGCCAAAGCATCCCGCTTTCTGGGCGACTTGTTTGCCTCGCGCCGGATCGCCAGGCACCGCGCTCTTGTCAACGCGTCCGAGTGATTTGACGAACGTGACCACCTGCCACACTTCTTTTGTGGACAGGTTGTGGCTGGGCATCTCGGTATCACGGATGCCGTAGCGAATGGTGCGCCAAAGAGCAAGGTCCGTCGTTGCTCTCGTCAGCCTCGGCACCGCGAGGTTCGCGCCCTTCCCGCCATCACCTGTTGGCCCATGGCATCCGGCACAGCGGCCTAGATATAACTTCTTACCGACCACAAGATCGGCGTCACTCGTGTAGGGATTGGTGTTGGTCGAAGGCATCTCCATAAACTGCATGAAGAATGCCAGAGGCAGCAGCACGGTAAGCATTTGGAAAATGTCCTTAAGATTTGACGATCTGAGGTATCGGCACTCCGTAAACGTCGGTCAGGCGCATGTTGCGGCCGTTGAATCGATAGGTCAGCTTCGTGTGATCCAGTCCCAGCAGATGCAGGATGGTCGCGTGCAGGTCGTGAATGGTCACGGGTTGTTCCTCAGCCCGGTAGCCGAACTCATCGGTGGTTCCGATGATCTGGCCGCCTTGGATTTTTGCCCCGGCCATCCACATACTCATCGCGCCTGGGTTGTGATCTCGTCCGACACCGCGCTGCGAGATCGGCATGCGTCCGAACTCGCCATGCCAGGTAACGAGCGTGGAGTCCAGCAGCCCGCGAGCTTTCAGATCCTTCAGCAAACCGGAGATGGGCAGATCCACTTCGGCAGCATGCTTCGTGTGATTCGATCGAACGTCCTCGTGTGCGTCCCAAGTGTCCGTATTCTGAATGCCTAAGCCTCCGTGGTACAGCTGCACGAAGCGGACCCCGCGCTCGACCAGTCGGCGTGCGATCAGACACTGACGACCGAAGGGCTCGGTGACAGGGTTGTCGAGACCGTAAAGCGCTTTTACGGCTGGTGACTCGTTTTCAATGTCCACCACCTCGGGCGCGCATCCTTGCATGCGATACGCAAGCTCGTAGGATTCAATGCGGGCAGCTAGCTCGGAGTTTCCGGGGTTCTTCTCCAGATCGACCCGGTTTAATTTTTCCAGCAGATCCAGACGAGCGCGTTGTTCTTCCGGCGTGATGCGAGCAGGAGGCTGCAGATCGACGATGGGCGCACCCGACGCTCGGAACACGGTGCCTTGATAAGCAGCAGGCATGAACCCAGCGGTCCAATTCGAGGGTCCGCCGAAGGGACCTCCACGCGCATCGTAAATGACCACGAAGGCCGGCAGGGCCTGACTCTCAGAGCCGAGACCATACGTCACCCACGATCCGATGCTCGGGAAGCCCATGCGAATCATGCCGGACGCGAGTGCATAGTGTGCCTGCACGTGGTCGTTGGATTTACTCACCACAGAGCGGATGAGCGCGAACTCGTCGACGTGCTGAGCCAACCGCGGAAAAATTTCGGACACGGGCATGCCCGACTGGCCGTACTGCTTGAACGTAAACGGGCTCGGCATCAGCGGTCCGGGGTGTCCCTGACGCACCACGATATCGCCCTTACCGGTGAGCGGCTGTCCAGCGTACTTCTCGAGGGCCGGCTTGGGATCGAATGTATCCACGTGGCTGACGCCGCCGCTCATGAAGAGCGAAATGACGCTCTTGGCACGCGGTGTGAAGTGAGGTGCCTTGGGCATCATGGGTCCTGTGACGCCGGTCGCATCGCAACCTTTTGCAAGCAGGCTGTCCTGATTCAGGAGCCAGGCGAGGCCGAGCCCGCTGATGCCTCCACAGCTCTCGAACAGAAACTGACGTCGTGATGCAAAGCGTGCCATGGAAGCTACCTCAAATACAAAAATTCATTCAGATTCAGGAGCACGTGGGTCAGGGTCTCGAGACCGCGCGCTCGGACTGCGTCGCTTGCCAGCTTGCGCTCGTCCTCAGACGGCGATCGGCCAAGGGCGAGGCGATAAGCCAGCTCGACCTGCTGCGCATCGTCGTTTTTGGCTTGCTCTCGAACCCTTGCAGCGAATACCTCGGCCTGTTTCACGACGAACTCATCGTTGAGAAGCATGAGGGCTTGCGTGGGCACCGTCGAGATCGTTCGAGCGCCGCAGGAGATGTTCTGGTCGGGCAGATCAAAGCTCTCGAGCATCGGGAACGGGAGGCCTCGTTTGCGGTAGATGTAGATGCTCCTGCGCCAGGTCTTCGGGCCGTCTTCTTCGTTTCTCCAGATGCCGTTTTTCATGGAGGCGAGCACTTCGGGTTGAAGCTTGGGGAACACTGCGGGTCCGCCGAATTCCTGGTTCAGTGCGCCGCTCACAAAAAGGATCGAGTCGCGAACGCTCTCCGCGTCAAGACGTCTCGGGCGAAAACGCCAGAGCATCTTGTTCTCGGGGTCTTTCTGATAGTTGCTCGCGCTCTCGAAGTTCGAGGACATGCGATACGCCTCGGACGTCATGAGCAATCGATGCATCACCTTGATGCTCCAGCCACGATCCTGGAACTCGAGCGCGAGCCAATCGAGCAGTTGAGGATGCGTCGGCTGCTCGCCCATCTTGCCGAAGTTGTCCAGAGACGCGACGAGGCCGCGTCCGAAGTGGTGGTGCCAGATGCGGTTGACGATGACTCGCGTGGTAAGAGGGTTCTCGGGTGAAACGAGCCATTCGGCGAGCGCGCGTCTGCGGCCTGAGGTGCGGCCGTTAGCCGGTGGAAGCTCGGTTGGCTGATTTCCGTCGGTCGCGACGGTGAGGAAACCTGGATGGGATTCCGAGCCCCGGCTGTTGACGTCTCCCCGGATCAGGAAATACGAAGGCGGTGCCTTGTATCTTCCAGGACCCTTGTGAAGGAAGCTGCCTTCGATCGCCTCGCGCTTGATTCCCTTCCCCGGAGCTGGCTCATCGCCTGGACCATCGGGCGTGAAACGATAGTCGCCATCCGTGATGCCCATAGCCATCGGAATCGGCTCGGGCTTCTCGGCTTCGATACTCGCGGCGCGTGCGAGGAGCTCTCTCTTCTTCGCGAGATCTTCAGCCTTCATCACTTTGTCGATCTCGGGGCCGCCGACGCTCACGGTTCGAATCACCTGGTTGGCAAGCAGGACCTGGCCGGGCGTGCGTTGGGCTTCGGGCGTCGCGATGGCTTGCTGTACGTTCGCCGGGAACTTCTTGTACTTGGCTTGCAGAAGCACGTCTCGATAGGGCTTCTCGAGCGCCCGGATCTCCGCTCTCACAACATCAAGCTTGGCGTTCACGGCTGCAAGCTTCGTCTCGTAGGCTTGCGCCTCCTCGGGCGTGGTGAGAGGGTGATCGACTTCGACGTAGCTCCAGAACGTTGCCTGCAGCTTGTAGTAGTCCTTCTGCGGGACGGGATCGAACTTGTGGTCGTGGCAGCGTGCGCACTGCACGGTAACGCCGAGCAGCCCTCGTCCAACAGTGGCGATCATGTCGTCGAGGTACTCGTATCGAAATTCCGGGTTGTCCTTCTCGCGATAGCCGACCTTGGCGTAGCTGCGGAGGAACCCTGTTGCGATGAGGCTGTCCTTCGTAACCCAGTCGAGTTCATCCCCCGCGATCTGCTCGCGGAGGAACACGTTGTATGGCTTGTCCTGGTTGAACGATCGGATGACATAGTCGCGATAGCGCCAGGCGTTGGGGCGATCGAAGTCGTGCTCGTAGCCGTTGGAGTCGGCATAGCGCGCCACATCGAGCCAGTAGCGTCCCCATCGTTCGCCGTAGTGTGGGGACTCCAGAAGCCGATCGATCAGGCGCTCCCAGGCATCGGGGGCTTTATCGTTGACGAACGCTTGCACTTCGGCGGGCGTTGGCGGAAGTCCGATCAGGTCGAGGTAGGCGCGGCGGACCAGGGTGGTGCGATCGGCTTCCGGCGCGGGAGTCATTTGCTTCTCCTCCAGCGCCCTCATCAGGAAGGCGTCTACCGGATGGCGGTTCATGCGAGCGTTCGCGGTGACCGGCATCGGTACTCGCACGGGCTTGCGGAAGGCCCACCAGTCGCGCGCACCAGGAGGGAGCGCGCCGCCTTCGAGATCTGCGGTCGAGACTTTCACCTCAGGAGCCGGGGCCGAGGCATCCCATGTTGCACCCTCATTGATCCAGCGCTTCAGAAGCTCCAGTTGTTCAGGCTTGAGCTTGCCGTCCATCGGCATGGTGGGCTGTTCGAGGCCAGCAGCCATGCGAAAGAGACGGCTTTTGTCGGACGATCCGGGGACTAGCGCGGGCCCGTGAACACCACCTTTACGAGCGGACTCGAGTGTGCGAAGGTCGAGCTTGGAAAGCTGAATCGAGCTTCCATGGCACTTCCAACAGCTTGCGGCGAAGATCGGTTGGATGTCCTTTGAGAACGAGACGGGCTGTTGCGCGAGCGCCGGCTTAGCGGTGACAAGAACAAGGCAGACGACACCCGTGATCGCGACAAGGCGAGTCATATGGTGACGCTGATTTTACAGAAATTTGAAGCGGTCTGGGAGGATGCCTTTTATCGCGACCAATAACCTGGCCGCGCTCGGACGTTGTGCTTCGATGAGCCTTCGATTTTAACCTCGATGCGGTGATAGCCGGGCGTGGGGTCGGAGGGCGCGAAGCTCAAGACGTATTGACTGTGAAGTTCGCCTCCGAGCTTCTCGATCGCAGCTTCGAGCGCCTTTTGCCGTGTGAATGAGAACGAGGTTCCTCCGGTCGAACTGGCGAGAACCTCGATGTCTTTGACCTTGCCGAGCCGCATGAGTTCGCCGAGGCCACCGAGAATGTCGACACGCTGTTCCGGAGGAGGCATTGGTACACGGCCTTTCGGGCTCAGCGGCTCGGTGCGGTTGGGACGAGGGAGGTCGTTCTTCTCAGGATCTTTCGACTTGCTTGACTTGGTTGTGAAAGCGGTGGTGTACGCGGAGTATGGGAACGAGTAGACCGTCACACCGGCTGCTTGTGCTGACATCGCGGCTGTTTGAAGCTCGGTCTCGCTGCCGCGGTCACGAGACTCGGAGATGAGCAACAGCACACGACGAACGTTCGGGCGAGTGCGGAGCTTCTTGACGCTTTCGACGACCGCATCAAGCATGCGCGCGGTTTTGTAATCGCCTGGTTGCAGTTTGAAGAAAGCTCCTTGAAGAAGGTCGGCATCGCTGGTACACTCCTGCCTCCACTGCACCTCTTGATCGAACGTCAACAGGGCCGCGCAGCCCCGTTCGCCGGTGATCAAAGGTTGGATCATGACGCCGATCTTCTGAACCTTTTCGAGAACAGGCACCGAGATGCCTGAGGACTGCACCGCAACGACGAGTGCTATTGGCGCCACACCTGTGCCTGTGGTATCGACAGCGACCTGTTGAAGAACTCCGTTGTCGTAGATGCGGAAGTCCGATGGTTCAAGGCCGTCGACGGGTCTGCCTTTTGAATCGGTGACCGTCACTGGCACCATCACGAGGCGGGAGTCGACGTCGAATTGAGGGTCTTGGGCTTGAATCAGAGTCGCCCACAAAAGGGTCAGGAGGAGCCTCATCAAGTGCCGTTGTTGCAATCAGAGGACCCTTAGTTGACGAAACGAAGCCAACCTTGCGGTACCCGCATTTGCGCACAGGTGCCCGCTTTTGCGGCTTTCAGATCTTGATACGGGAGCGAGCTTGTTGGACCTCTTGCTCGCGATTGGCGGAGTAAGGGATAGCTATGTTTTGAGTGCGCCAACGACGCCAGATTTTCAGTGCCTGGTCGTACGAGGAAAGCGCCTTTGTCGCCGCGTCCAGGTTTTCGCTGCCTTTCGCTTTTGCCGCGATGCTGGAGTAGTAGTCTCCGAGCCGGGTACAGATCGTGGCCATGCATCGTTCGGAGTAGAGACTATCGGAACTGCGCTGCATGAGGAAGTTTGCTGACGAATACGCTTCGTCGAGATAGTTCTTAGCGTTCGTCATGTCGCCCTGGGCGGAGTGAACATCAGCAAGCCCGATGAGGGTTTCGAACATATCTTCGCGGATGACCGTGCGTTCGGGCGAACGACGCAGGATCTCTTTTTGCAAAGCCAACGCGGTTTGAAGTTCGTCCATTGCCGTGCTGTTTCGCTTCAATCGAAGGAGTGCATTGGCGTAGCCTAATCGCGAATTGGCCAAGTCGCGCTGGAAACTCAGATCGCCGGGCGAATCAGTAAGGAGTTGCTCGGCAAGCGCGACTGACTTTTGATAATAGGCGGCACTCTGGGTGGGGTTGGTCTCGCGAAGAATGGCGCCCATGCGCCGGAGGGCGATGCTCAGATTCGACTTGGCGGCGGCATCGCGGGGATCGCGTTGTGCGAGCCGCTCGGCGATCTCAAGTGCCTTGGTCTGGTACTGGTAAGCCAGGGGCTGGTTGCCAAAGTGGAAGTACGACGGATTGCCCTGAAGATCGGCGCAGCGGCGATACGCCTCTTCCAGCCGCTCGAGAATTCCTGTGCTGTTCGGAGAAGCTTCCAGAAGCCGTTCCAAACGATTCACAGCGGCCAGATACTCGCCCCAGGCACCCTGAAGGTCACCCCGCAGCCAGAGAACATTTCCAAGCAACAGCTGAGCACGGCCGACATCGAACTCGGCTCTTGGCCCTGGAGTCTGCTTCAACTTGTCTTCAGCAAGTTCGCGAGCTTTACGGGCGTGCTGGATCGATTTTGTGGTCGCACCGAAGCGCATCTGCGCCGATGCCAGGCGTTCGTGCGCGCCACGCAGCAGATCATCGCTTTTTGAATTGCCGAACTTCCCTTTCGTCGTGGTCGCAAGCTCGAGTGCACGTTCGTAACTTTGTACGGCCTGCGAGAGACTCATGGCTCGCTGCTGCAGATCGCCGCGCTTGAGGTGCAGCCACGTTTGACACTCGTAGACCTCGTAGTCGTGGCGCTCCCGGCCGACGCGCTCCACCAACTCCAGTGCTTTCGAATAGCTTTCGAGGGCGTCCTTGTAGTGACCTAGGTTGGGGCCCATCGGATCGCCTTGCGCATCGCCGACCTGCTCGTAAGCCTGCGAAATTTCCCACAGCAGCGACTTGTCGTTCGTCGCGTCTTTCGAGAGGCCGTTCAGATATTCGAGTCCGGTGCTAACGAGCAACTCGCGCGCGGGTGTGGAACCCGGAAGGTCCGCAATTTTGCGGTGGAAATCGTAAAGCACGACATTCGCAAGTTTGCGAACCTCGCGGAAGCGAGCCTCGGTCCGTTGGGCTTCGCGGTAGGTGGAAAACCATCCGGTAACGATGCTGACGATCAGAAGAGCGATTGCGACCGCAGCCAACCGATTCTTGCGCACCATCCTGGAGGCGAGATCAACGAGACTTTCCTCGCGCGCGGTTATCGGGAGGCCTTGCAGATACCGGCGAATGTCTTCGGCGAACTGTTGGACGCTCGGATATCGACGTTCGGGCTCTTTGCGCAGAGCGGTGCTGACGATCACGTCGAGATCACCAGTAAGCTGGCGGCGCAATTTGGAATCGCGTGTGGCTGCGGTGGTCGAGCTTAGCCTTGAGGGCTCACTGTTACAGACAGCGTTTTCGACCTCGTGTGCACTGCGGCCCTTCACGCGATATGGAGTCTCGTACGTGAGGATTTCATACAGCAACACGCCAAGCGAATAGATGTCCGTGGCGGTAGTCAACTGTTCGCCTCGGATCTGCTCGGGACTCGCGTATTGGGGCGTCATTCGCTTGGCCGTGGGCTCGTTATCGGCGCCGGGAACCAATTCCTGATGCAACAGTTTGGCGATGCCAAAATCGAGCAGTTTCGGGATACCGTCGCCGGTGACGAGCACGTTGCCTGGCTTGATGTCGCGGTGGATGACCAGGAGCTGATGGGCGTGGTGAACGGCGGAACAAAGCTGGCAGAAGAGTTCGAGCCGCTGTCTTACATCAAGTTTGTTGCGCCGGCAGTAGGCGATAAGCGGCTCGCCCTCGATGTACTCCATAACGATGTAGGGGAGACCGTCTTCGGTGGTTCCTCCATCGAGAAGCGCCGCGATGTTGGGATGTTGAAGAGTGGCAAGAATCTGGCGCTCGACGCGGAATCGAGTTTTCGCTTCCGGCGTATTTTCGCTCTGAGCAACCACCTTTATGGCTACTGAGCGCAGGTATTGATCATCGACGCGTACAGCGTGAAACACGGCGCCCATGCCGCCGCGCCCGAGTTCCCGAACGATCTCGTACGGTCCGATGCGACGCCCAACATAGACAGCCGACTTACTTTCCATGGAGGCCTGCAAGCTAACCGCTGCTGCTTCAACGGCGGATTGGAGTCCACCTTGCGCCTGGATGTCACTCTGCAAGAGTGCATGGACCTCCCGGCGCAGTTCCAGGTCGCCATTACAAGCCTTGTCCAAAAACGACTCGGCTTCGTTCGGCGGGAGCTCGACAGCGCGCGAAAACAAATCCTGTATGTGTTGCCAGCGCTCAGGATTCATTGGAATCGCTAGTGTTCGTCACCTCTTAGAGTACGTCAGGAAATTGGCTACCACTGAGGCGTATATTTCGGGTTCATCAAGAAACGGATAATGCCCGCTTTGTTCGAAGACGTGCAAAGCGGCGTTTGGAAGCTCTGACTTTAGGTGCTCGGTGCAGGTGAGCGGGGTCTGGGGGTCGTGGCGCCCGGCCAAAAGGAGGACAGGGCGAGTAATCTCGTGCAGGCGAGGCTCGACATTGAACCGGTTCGCGACGCGAAGCCATTTGCGCCGTTGCGAGGCGGGAGCAAACAGAGCCGGCACATCCGGTTCGATGGTCCCGAGAAGTCGCGGGTTTTGAATCGAGTAGCGGAATACGTAGCGGTACAGGAATCGTTGTGAAAATCCGAACGGCAGGGCCGCGAAGAGGGCCGCTCGAAGCAGGAAGCCACGGTAAGCGGGATGAGTTCGATTCCAGATGGCTCCCGCGGCTGACCGGGTGCGCGCGCCGGAACCGGACGCTGAGATGAGCACGAGGGATGACGTTAGTTCTGGCTTTCGAAGCGCCCAGGCGAGTGCGACGGCCGCTCCCTGGCTGTGTCCAGTGACGACAGGAGCTTCGCGAACGCTGAAGTGTCGCACCGTTTCCAAGGCGCACGAGATCATTTCGTCCATGGTGACTTCGGGCTTGCGAGGGGACTCCCCGGAGCCGGGAGGGTCAAACGTGAGAACGGAGAAGCCGGCGTCGAGGAAGGCGAGCCTGGACGCAAGAGGAACCCAATCGGCTGTGGTGAACGCGGCCATCGGGTATGGCATCCAGAGCACAGGGCGGCCGGACCCGAAGCGGAACATCGCCAGGCCATTCTGGACGTGCTTCTCAGAAGCTGCGTGCAAACCTCGGTCCCCCATACAATAAAGCTTTTCCATGTCAACGAAACCCATGTCAACCAAACCTATGTCAACGAAACCGATGTCAACGCAACGTTTGGTGATCGAAGAGATCGAGACAGCGCAGGTGCCCCCGCGTTGGGGGCTGGTGAGAATCGTCGCGGGCGGCATCGAGGGGTTCGGAGAGTTCACGCTGGAGGGCCAACTCGACAGCACGCAGGCCCTGGTGCATGAGATCTGGCGCTACTTCCAGGGCCAGGATGCGCGAGATCTGAAGAGGCTGGTTCGCGGTTGCTATGACCAGTCGTTTTATCATGGCGGTCCTCATTTCATGAGCGCGCTCGCGGGAATCGAGATTGCACTGTGGGACATTTTGGGCAAGGCGTCCGGCAATGCGGTCCATAGACTGCTGGGCGGGGCGATTCGGGACAAGATCAAAGTTTACCGGTGGGCCGGCGGCAACAATAACGCTCCGGGTGCGGCTGCGGAAGAAGCGGCTCGAGTGGTGGCACAAGGTGCGCGCGCGATCAAGATGAATGCGTGTCCGCCGCTGGCGGCAATCGACACCTACGGCGGGATCCAAGCGGCCGTGGATCGCGCTGCGGCGGTCCGACAGGCTGTGGGTCCGGAGGTGGAAATCGCATTCGATTTCCACGGACGATGCAACGTGCCGATGGCGCGACGACTCGCGAAAGAGCTCGAGTTCTGCCGTCCTTTGTTTTATGAAGAACCGGTGAGACCTGACTACAATCGGTGGCTGCCGGAAGTGGCGAGGATCACGCACATTCCGATTGCCACGGGTGAACGAATGTTCACGGTACCCGAGTTTAGCGATCTGGTGGCCGCGCAAGGCGCGCACATTCTGCAGCCGGACCTGGTGCACGTCGGTGGCATTGCGAATTCGGCGGAGATCGCCGGAATTGCGGAGGCCAACGGCATTGCACTCGCACCGCATTGTCCGCTTTCGCCGATCGCGTTCATGGCGTGCTTCCATGTGGTGGCCACGTCCCGCGCGGGTTGGATTCTGGAGTGGTCAAAGGGGATTCACTACAACGCCAGCCAGGCGACGGGCGAGGTGGATCCGTGGCTGCGGTTTGTGCATGAAGAAGACTGGAAGCTGTTCGACGTCGACTCGACCGGGCACTTGGCGGTTACCGACCTGCCGGGCTTAGGTGTTCGCATCAATTGGGCGGAGGTGAAGCGCGCTGCCGAGCAACGAGTGGTGTGGCGCGACGAAGACATGTGGCTACCGGATGGGACCAAGGCGAACTGGTAGGCAAGACGTGGTCAGTCGACTTCATTGAAGCCGTAGGGGTTCTCTACTTCGTCGTCCTCGATCTCCTCGATCACTCTGCGTTCGAGACGAAGAGGCCGAAGCTCCAGGAGACTTTGAAGGTTCACATTTGCGGTAATCGCAGAGATGGACAACGAGCGCAGCAGGATGGTGAACAGCTCCTTCATCAAAACCTGGTACTCGGGAGCCTCGGCATGCTCGACGTTTGTGATTGCGAGCGTCGCGCCATGGCAGCCCTGCAGATTCCCGTCATGGTACGCAGGGCTGTCGCCGAGCACCATGCGGAGGTCTTTGAGAGGGCAGGAAGACGTCAACTCGGCTTTGAGATCCTTCCCGATTCGAATCGAGACAAGCTGGTGAATTTGCAGGCTGGTAAACATCCACTGACTGTCCACGCGCGCGGTCTTTAGCTTCGACCCGATGTAGTTCGCCCCGGCAAGAAGGCGTCCATACTCGATGGCTCCGCCAAGGTTACTCCAGAGGTCGGCGAAGGTGAGTTGGCCTTCTGCGACCTCCTGAAGCTGAATCAGGGTGATCGGGATCATGGCGCGTGCGTGCCGGGGCTCCGCTAGAAAGAGCACAGACGCAACGGAACAGAGAAACTCGTCGACGCCGATCTTGGCGACCTTCACTTTCGTTTTCTTCCTTGCCAGCCAGCATTTCTCGTCGAAGTGTAGGGTATTGGTGGTCTGGTTGAGTTGCAGGCCATAGACGAACCTTGCCGCCACGTCTTGGATCTCGACGATTTGCATTGCCAAATGGTCTTCGATCGGATGGCCATGAACTAACCCGATCAGCGACTCAGCGATAACGACTTCAGTAATTAGCAGTTCCTGCGTCATGTACAGAAGACCACGCTGGATTTCGGGGTAGGAAAGGTCCAAGACTCGCAAGCGCTGTGAGGTGTCGGTTTCGCCCTTGTATGGTGTGACGATCCTGGTGGTTCCGGTTCCAGACTTATCTTTCTGGTTGACGGCGAAGACGGCGCAAGTGGGCCACTTCACGACAGAAAAATGATCCATGCTCTTGCCCTCGCTGACGAGGTTCACGTACTTGCGGATCTCGATCAAAAGTTCCGTGGCACCGAAGACCCCGAGTTTCTGTACGTCGACTTCGGAGACGCCTTCGCAGTCCAGGATCATCCTCCAGCCCTCCTGGGACGGCATGCGGACGAACTTTTTGGCGAGCCGGATTGCCCAGGTTTTCGTTTCGGCTTCTTCGATCATGTCCAAAGGGAAGATCTCCATTTTGTGGACATGCAGGTTGTCTTTCGTGGCAAGGATCTGCTGGTTCAACATCTGGCAGCAGTACTGCTTTGCTTCCTGACAATGCTGGAGGGCTTTGTATAGCACTTGCCAATACCTGGATACCTTGAGCATGAGCAGCATCTCGAGCGCAGTGTGCCCGTAGAAGCAGTTGAGGTCTTGCTCGGGGAGGCCCACGACTTGCCACTGTTCGAACACCCGGTCCATTAACGCCCTAAGGACCTGCGGCGGCATTTCGGACCTCAGGTTCGTCACGGCGCCCGTGTACTCGGATCGGAAACTTGGTTTGCCGGACTCGGGGTCAGTGTCAAGCAGCTTGCGCTCAGGAAGGACAACTTGGGCGTGTGTAAACGTCCACAGTGGGAGCCATCCAAGCGCTTGGCCCTGTTGAATGGTGCTGAGTTGGCAGCCGTGGTGACCCAAGTGGGTGGTACCGTCCTGGCCGAGCGTTCGAGATTTGTGACAGAACCAGTTGTTGCACTTCGGGCAGCGTGCGCGGGCGACCTCTTTGCAACCGCGCTGCGCGCAGGCACAGGGATGCTCCGCCGCTTCGTAGTGATCGGTGCAGACCTCTCCCCCGCAGATGAGGCACTGTTGCGTCGCTGCATTCCAGCAGTTCGGCCTTGCACACCTTCTACCGGGACAGAAGTGCCCGCGGTGATGAGTTGGGCATAGCGCAGCCAGACACTTAAAACAGGACAATGCTGTGAGGGCTCCGCACCAGCAGGCTGCGATTTGCTGGTGGTTGTGGGGGTGGTTCTCGCAGTGGCTCCGGCCACACGTTTGACAATGGTATTCTCCCTCGTCCGCACATCCCTGCTGCGAACAATGCCTAAACCGATCGCCGTGCTCATGCTTCGCACAAAGCGCGTTGCCACATTTTTTGCAGAAGCTTGTAGCAGGTTGCTTGCACTTGGCGCACGGCTGACCGCACACGGGTTCGTGTTGCTTGCGGTGGTACGTGCAGAGTTGCAGGTTGCACTTCTGACAGGCTTCGGCAACGCTCGAGCAGGCGATGCAAGTGCCGTGCGTTTTTCGGTGGGCTGGAGTGCAATCAACGCAGGTCAGCTTGCTGCATTGCTGGCATTTGATGACCAGCACGCCTGTCTTGCCGCAGGCCGAACAAGGCTTCCCGCAAATGTGGTTGGACAAGTGGCAATATTTGCCGTACTTCTTCCCACACGTGTTGCATTTCGCGGTGGCTGTATTCGACCCGCAGCCGGGAAAATCGCACTTGGGCATAGGCTACCGGGCGGTGGCAGCCTGCGCTATCAAATCGTGCCTGGCCGATATTTCTTTTCTAACGAGGGCGTCGCTCAGCAATTCAATGGCGGACTGTATGCGAATTTCGGAAGAGCGCGACGCGTCGCTCAACGCCGCTTCGATCCGGGGGTGCCTGTCAAACTCGGGATGAATGACGAGGCGCGTGGCTGCTAACCATGCGATAGAGCGATAGTCGGTAAGTCCATGATAGAGAGCGCAATCGAAGCTCGCAGAGCAGTGCTGCCAGAGAAGCCGGTCAGGCAGACCGCTCGACTCGCGCGGCAGTTCCCTTTGCAGGAAGGCGACCATAAAATCGCACACTTCTGCGCGTTTCCGATCCATAAATGCAGCCGAATGCTCCCGCCGTACTATCACGGTGGCAGTATATATCGCCTCCCGACTATTCGGAGCGGCTAATTCCAACAGATTATGCTTAAATCCAAAAGAATTCGACATGACGGAAACTCAGGCTTTCACCTGATTGCATTGGGATGCTGCCTTCCCGGGGAAGCGGCTCGGGCCCGGCAGGTGAGCAGCGCACGCAGTTGGGCTCAGGTGTTGCGAAACACCAGTTGAAACAAAACAGACCGCCAGAGATCCTACGGCAGGATGCCCTACAAACGTATTGGCTCGTATGGAGTGATCGGGGATATGCACAGCGTGGCGCTCGTCAACATGGACGGGTCCATTGACTGGTGCTGCCTGCCGGTTTTCGACTCACCGAGCGTGTTCGCAGCGATTCTAGATCAGAACAAAGGCGGATTCTTCCGGATTCATTCGCTTCCGGAGGACCGCTTGCGGCAGATGTACCTGCCGGAGACGAATATTTTATTGACGCGTTTTTTGAGTCCCGAAGGCGTTGGCGAGATCGTGGACTTCATGCCGGTGAGGGATGCCGAGCATCGGCGGCACAGCGACGGCCAGATCATCCGCATTGTCAAGGGTGTTCGCGGAGCCATGCGCTTTCGAGCGGCCTGCTTTCCGGCGTTCGATTATGCCAGGGCGCCGCATCGGATCGAGATCGATGACAACGTCGCGACCTTCCGCTCGGGTCCTGTGAGCATGGCGCTGATCAGTCCCGTGCCCCTGCGGTGTGAAGGAGATGGCGTGGTTGCAGACTTCGTGTTGGAACCGAACCAGACGGCGACCTTCGTGGTGCATTGGATGGGCGGAAACGGGCGTTGGGTGCCGGGCAACCTGGAAGCTTACGGTCAGTCTGAGCTGCAGGAGTGCATCACCATGTGGAAGCGATGGGTGGCAAAGGGTCAGTACACCGGGCGCTGGCGTGAGATGGTGACACGATCGGCGCTCGCGCTGAAGTTGCTGACATACGAACCAACCGGCGCCATTGTGGCGGCTCCTACGACGAGCTTGCCGGAAGAGATCGGCGGCGTTCGTAATTGGGATTATCGCTACACCTGGATCCGCGATGCCGCTTTCACGATTTATTCTCTGCTGCGACTTGGCTACACGGACGAGGCCTCGAACTTCATGTCGTGGATCGAGGCGCGCGCGACGGAAGCAGACACTGATATCGGGCCGCTCCAGATTATGTACGGCATCGATGGGCGTGCGCAGCTGGATGAGTTTACTCTCGACCATCTGGAAGGCTACATGGGGTCGAAGCCGGCGCGTGTGGGCAATGCGGCCAGCCAGCAGTTGCAACTGGATGTGTATGGCGAGCTGATCGACTCGGTATATCTGTACAACAAGTATGCGGCACCGATTTCGTGGGAGCTTTGGAAATACCTGCGACGAATGTTGTATTGGGTTTGCGATAACTGGGAGCGTCCGGACCACGGAATCTGGGAAGTGCGTAAGGAACCGGAGCACTTCGTGTATTCGAAGGTGCAATGCTGGGTCGCACTGAATCGCGGCCTTCGAATCGCCACCAAGCGAGGCTTGCCGATCAACTTCATCAAGGTCCGGGAGGAGGCCAGCCGCATCTATGAGACGGTGATGGACCGAGGGTTCGACAAGAAACGAAATACGTTTGTGCAGTATTTCGGCAGCGAGGCGATCGACGCCGTCTCACTTATGTTGCCGCTGATGTTGTTTGTCTCGCCGACCGATCCGAAGATGGTGGGCACCATTGACCGAATCCAGCAAGAACTGGTGTCCGACAGCCTGGTGCATCGGTACGAACTAGGGAAAGCGGTTGGCGACGGACTTCCGGGCATGGAGGGCACGTTCAGTATCTGCTCGTTCTGGCTGGTGGAGGTGCTGGCACGTTCGGGGAGGCTGGACGAAGCGCGATTCCTGTTCGAGAAGATGCTCACTTACTCGAATCACCTCGGCTTATATGCGGAGGAGGTCGGGCCGACGGGAGAAGCGTTGGGCAACTTCCCGCAGGCCTTTACGCATCTTGGATTGATCAGCGCTGCGTTTGATCTCGACCGCAGACTTGGCTGAGCTCGGCATACAGGCGCTCGAGCAGAGCGTGGGCCTGCTCGGTTGAGTCGACGAAATACTGCGCCGTGGAGCTTTCGTGATAACCGACCCGGACCGACAGACCATCTGGTGAAACAGCGCGGAACATGTCCTCATCGGTATCGTCGTCACCAAAGGCGATGGCGAATCGATTGTTGCCGGCCTGATGCAGAAGCCATTTCGTCGCGGCACCCTTGTGCCAATCGACATCAGGCCGGATTTCGATGATCATCTTCCCGGGGCGCAAGCGGAAGCCGGCACCATGTTGCTGATATACGTCCTCAACGATTTCACGCACCGCTTCGTGCTGATCGGGCGCGACGCGGCGGAAGTGTGCGCTCGCGCTGAGCACCTTGTTTTCGACGAAGGCGCCCGGGATTCGCCGGAGTTGTCTGTCCAACGTCTCGCTCAATCTGGATAGCCGATCGGCGAGTGCGGCGGACTGGGGCTCCTGGAATTGGAAGCCCGGGCCTTCGATCTCGAGACCATGGTTGCCGGCCAAGATCAGGTCGAGATTGACGCGGCTCTTGAGATCCGCAAGGCTGCGACCGCTGACGATTGCCGTGTCGACACACGGAAGTTTGCTGAGCTCGTGAATGAGGCCATGCGTGCCCTCCGGCATCTTTGCCTCCTCGGGTCGCGGCACAATCGGTGCGAGTGTGCCGTCGAAATCGAGGAAAAGGTAGGTGTGGCGCTGGTCGCGAAGAAGCGGGGAGATTTCCGAGAAGTGCTCGACGGCGTCTCGCATCGTTCAGAGGGCTGAAGCTTCGGAAGCGAAAGCTTTGTACTCCTCCACTTCGCGTCGATCCGGGAATTCGAACTTCAGCAGCCAGGATAGAAACTTACCTGCCCAGCGGTAGATGTTGAACTCCTCGATGATTTCGCGCATACGTTGCATACGCTTCATTTGCTCCTCGACGGGCATGCAGATCGCTCGATAGATCGCGTCGGCCATGTCGTCCGTGGAGAACGGGTTTATGAGCAGCGCATCGGTTAGCTCTCGCGCGGAGCCTGTGAACTGGCTGAGGATGAGGACACCTTTGTTATCGAAACGGCTGGCAACATATTCCTTGGCGACGAGGTTCATGCCGTCGTGCAATGAGCTCACGAGGCAGAAGTTCGCCAATCGGTGAAGCGCCATCAAGCGGTCCTGATTGCAATGCCCTTTGTGGTAGTGAATTGGATGCCAGCCGTTACGCTGCCACTTTTTGTTCATGGCCTCGACCTGTGCGTCGATACTGGCCGAGAGGTCCGTGTAGGCGCCAATGTGTTCGCGGGTGGGCACACCGATTTGTACGAAGAGGATGCGACCGATGAACTCGGGATGCTTTTCGAGGAAGAGATCGAGAGCGGCGAGACGGTCGGGTATGCCTTTGGTGTAGTCGATGCGGTCGATGCCGACACCGATCCATTCGGGCTGCGTCTCGAACACCTTGAGCCAGTTGTCAATCTCTTTATCGACGCGAAAGCTTTGTGCATCGCGAGTGTGCTGCTCGAAGTCGATGCTGATTGGGAAAGGCCTGACCATCGTGTTGTGACCGCCGCGTGTCACAAGGAAGTGCTCATTGTCGACGAGGGATTCGATGTTGCGATCGCAAGTATCGAGGAAGTTCAGGCAATGATGGCGGATATGAAAACCGAGGAGGTCGTTGCCGAGCATGCCATCGAGCAGTTCTTCAGCCCAGGGGAAGACTCGGAAGGATTCGCGGTTGGGCCACGGAATGTGCCAGAACTGAGCGACCAACAAATTTGGATTTCGATCCTTCAGCATGCGCGGAAGCAGTCCGAAGTGATAGTCCTGGATGAACACGAGAGCGGATTGATCGCCCGCTTCCTCAAGCACAGCGTCGGCGAAGATCTGGTTTGCGCGACGATAAGCTTCCCAATCTTTGAGCCGGAAGATGGGGCGCTGAAATGCGATGTGGCAGAGAGGCCAGAGGCCTTCGTTTGAGAGGCCGTAATAGTATTCTTTTTCGAGTTGCTGGTCAAGCCAGACACGGCGAAGAGTGTAGCTCTCTTCACCAGGCGGAACCATTACATGGTCGTTGATGTCAACGGTTTCTTTGTCTGCGCTACCGCTACCGTGGGCAACCCAGACGCCTCCGGATGCTCGGAGTAAAGGGTCGATTGCGGTCGCCATACCGCTGGCGGGCTCGATGCAAACAATCTCCCCGTTGCTATCGTGCTTATGAATGTAAGGCTCGCGGTTCGAAACCACGATAAACTTCACGCCTGACAGACGATCTTCGATCAACTCGCGAAGCTTACGGGACGTCCACAGAGGATTTGCCATACCTCTTTGTGAGACGTCCCGACGATTAGATACATTTCATTAGCCGTTAAACGAGTAATTTTTTAATCACTTCGCCCGCGACGTCCGTGAGACGGAAGTCGCGTCCCTGGAAGCGGAAGGTAAGCTTCGTATGATCAAGCCCCAACAAGTGCAGCAGAGTCGCTTGTACGTCGTGCACATGGATGCGCTCGGTGGGGGAGAAGCCGAGATCATCGGTTCCGCCCACAATATGCCCCGCCTTAATTCCGCCTCCGGCCATGAGGAGGGTATAAGCGTCGATGTGATGATTGCGGCCGATCTTCTGGCTCTCGCGCACTTCGCCCATCGGTGTGCGACCGAATTCGCCGCCCCAGATGACAAGTGTGTTCTCGAGGAGTCCTCGTTGCTTGAGGTCCTTTACGAGAGCCGCTGTGGGCTTGTCGACTTCTCGGCAGACTTGCTCGAGAGGCTGGCCGAGGTCGGCGTGGTGATCCCAATCGGTGTGGTAGAGCTGCACGAAGCGAACACCGCGTTCGACAAGTCGACGCGCAAGGAGGCAATTGTTGGCGAAGGTTGCTTTGCCGGGCTCGGCGCCATACATCTCGAGTGTTTCGCGTGACTCCTTCGAAAAATCGATGAGCTCGGGGCCGCTGGTCTGCATGCGGTACGCCATTTCGTATTGCGCGATGCGTGTGGCGATTTCCTGATCGCCGGTGGATTCGAGCTTGAGTGCGTTGAGATCCCGCACTGCGTCGAGAGCTTCGGACTGCGTCCGGGTGGTGATGCCCTTTGGCGTCGAGAGATTGAGAATGGGATCGCCGCCGGAGCGGAAGGGGACACCTTGATACGCGGTGGGAAGAAAGCCGCTGCTCCAGAGGGCTGCGCCGCCGCGGGGTCCGCGAGGTCCGGACTGGAGAACCACGAATCCCGGCAGGTCCTTCGATTCGCTACCGATGCCATAGGTGACCCATGAGCCGATGCTGGGTCGTCCAAATCGCGTGGATCCAGTGTTGACGAAACACTTGGCGGGGCCGTGGTTGAAGTTTTCGGTGGAGACGCCGGAGATGACCGCGAGATCGTCCGCTACCTGGCCCATGTTGGGCAGGAGGTCCGAGAACCAGAGGCCGCTCCTGCCGTATTGCTTGAACTCGCGGCGTGGGCCGAGGAGCTTGGGCTTCTCCTTGGCAAACGTGTCCATGAAGGCGAAGCGCTTGCCTGCGAGCAACGAATCGGGCGCGACTTGTCCGTCGTATTTGGCAAGGGCGGGCTTGTGTTCGAAGAGCTCGAGCTGACTTGGGCCTCCCGCCATGAACAGGTAAATGACACTCTTCACCTTCGGCGGGAAGTGCGGCTGACCAAGCTTCGGTTGGTTCTCAGCGCCAAACAAATTGTCGGCCAGGAGCGAGGCGAGGCCGAGGCGTCCGAGGCCGATGGAGCAGCGATTGAAGAAGTGGCGTCGGGTTTCCAGTTGGAGGAGCTTGTCTTCAGGTGTCATCGGCTTATTCCCTTGTCATGAAGTCGTCGAGATTGAAGAGCACTCGCGATACAGCGGTCCATGCGGCGAGCTCAGGGACCTGCTTGGGATCGACGGACTCATCGGAGTGTACTGTGCCGCCGGGCGAGGAATCGAATACCTGTTCCTTGACCACGAGGAGGCTTGCCGCGGTTATGTCCGATTTGAATTCGTCGCGCTGCAGAGCGAGGAACTGCTTGAGGCGCTGCTTCTCGGCGGGTCGCGGAGGATGGCCGACGGTCAGCAGGAAGGCGCGGTCGAGGCGCTCATCGTCGGTGGTTCCTTCCTTTACGATGCGCTTGCCGAGGGCTCGTGCGAACTCTAGGTATGCCTCGTCATTGAGCAGCGTGAGTGCCTGCAGAGGGCTGTTGGAGCGGACGCGTCGTGTGCAGGTGCTGGAGGCGTCGGGTGCGTCGAAGAGGGCGAGCGCGGGATGTGGCGCGGATCGGAAGAAGAAGGTGTACATGCCGCGCCGATAGCGGTCTGGACCGGTCGCGGTGGGCCACTCGCGCTTCACTTGTGTGACGGCCATGGCGCCTTCGGGGATCGGTGGATAAACGCTGGGGCCGCCGACGGTCGGGGTGAGGAGTCCGCTCGCGGTGAGCGCTGCGTCGCGTAACGACTCGGCTTCGAGTCGCATGCGGTTCTGGCGCGCGAGCAGCTTGTTGTACGGATCGACCTCATTGAGTTCGGGGCGTACGAGTGAACTTTGACGATAGGTTGCCGAAGTGACGATGGTTTTGAGCATCGCTTTCTGGCTCCAGCCGTTGGACATGAATTCAGATGCGAGCCAATCGAGGAGCTCGGGGTGCGTGGGCTTGGAGCCGATGATGCCGAAGTCGTTTTCGGTCTCGACGAGGCCTTTGCCGAAGAGCTGTTGCCACATGCGATTGACGGTCACACGCGCGGTCAGAGGGTTTTTGGTGGAGACGAGCCACTTCGCAAAATCCAGGCGTGTGCCGCCGATCGGATCCTTCGAGAGGACAGCGGGTACAGCGGGCTTTACGGGCACGCCCTTGCGGAGGAAATCGCCGCCGAGGTGAATGTAAGCTTCCCGGGGCTGTGGGAGCTCGCGCATCACGAGCGTTGTGGTGATCTTGGGCTCGCGGCGGCGGAGGGCTCGGAGGTTCGCCATGCGCTCCTTAAGGCCGGGATCGTCCTTGGATGTTTTGA